>NYYU01000042.1 GCA_002685955.1 Parcubacteria group bacterium
ATTTATACTAATACTTTTTCTTTGATAGGTTTAAAAGATGCTTTGGATAGAGCAAAGAATGAATGCATACGAATAGTTAATCAAAGATAAAAATGAAATTAAAAAGGGGGGTTAAAGTGGAGACGTGCCGCGTCTGTGGGCAACCTACGAGGAGAAGTGGGTATTTACATCGATGCATTGATTCCCAATGTGGCGCCGTGCATTGGAACGAAAACGTTCTGAGCCAGGCGCTAGATGACAGTAAAGTATTTCGGAAGATCTTGGTTGATGCAGATGTTCTTGAATGGATTAGTGGACAAAAATATGTTTATGTTCTGCTTCTTAAAGGAAAAGGGATTGATGCCCTTTACGTCGGAATGACCGGGTTGCATCCGTATGAACGTTATTTAAACCACAAACGAGGGTATAAGGCTTCTAAATGTGCTCGGCAATACGCAACGGCGATGAAAAGCTTCGAAGGCCCAATGACATATGAGGAAGCCATTTCTCGTGAAATAACCAAAGCTAATGAATTGAGAGAGGAAGGAAATGAAGTCTACCAAAATTAAAATTATATCTTTATTTTAGAAATATACTGTTGCTGGCAAAGATGGAGAACTAAAGACGAAGGTATCTGAGGGCAATCTCCTAAGGAAATGTGTTATTCTTTTGTACATTTTACAAAATGTTTTCCAAAGGCTTTGGCCAGCGTAACAGGAACAGCATTGCCAATATGTCTTGCTTCGGCATCTATGCCTGGGCCATAAAACTTGTATGTATCCGGGAATCCCTGCAACCGAGCAGCCTCGCGGACTGAAATAGCACGGTCTTGTGATGGATGGCCAAATCGGCCATTTGACAGGGAAACGCAACGAGTCGTTAACGTCGGTGCAGGCTTATCCCAATCCATTCTACCGTACACATCCTTATGTCCTTCTTTTCTCCCCAGCCTTTTGTGACAATCTAAAAACAAATTTTCACTTTTCCAGTCGGTTCGGCTTCCTCCGCTCTTGGGAGTCTCTGCCAATCTACTCAAATTAATCTCTGTTAGATTCCTGCAATAATGATTTGCGACTTTACTGCTTGCCCCTCCTGCTTTAGTCGGTGGCAAGCCTTTAAGGGCCTCACGTACAGTAACAAAAGGTTTCAAGCCGATGCCATGTGAAGGCTTTGGCATTTCAATGAAATCATCATTTCGGGCTATCAAAATTAATCTTTTCCGACTTTGTGGCGTTCCATAATCGGCCGCATTAACCACACCGAAATCTAAGGCAAACTCAAGTCGGTGTAGATAATCTTCAAATTCCACAAAAACAGGATTACGCTCAAAACCGGGTACGTTTTCAGCAAAAATGAAATCTGGCTTTCTAGGCATGCCTTTCATAATCTTAATTACATACGTTAAAAGATTTTTACGCTCATCAAGATGATTCTTGTCTAATCTTTTTTTATTTCGCTTACTAAAAGGTTGACACGGTGCACAGACTGCCAATAAAAACAGATCATTCTGTTTTAGGTTTATAAATTCTAATATCTCTTTACCCTTAATATTTTCGATCTTCTTGCACCAAAAAGTTGCTTTTTTATTATTTCGTTCGTAGACATCACGGGAACTCTCATCGGCATCAATGCCCAATCTAACATCAATACCAGCCATAGTAAGCCCTTTAGTGAGGCCTCCTGCTCCACAAAACAAATCAACCGCTACGATCATTCTTTTTGGAGCCATTTTTTTATTTTTAGAACGCATTTTTTCGCATCTTTGTTAATTTGAAAATCCCAAAACCGAAAGACCTTCCATCCGTCCTTCCTTAAAGTTCTATTTACATACTTATCTCTCTTTATATTTGCTTCTATTTTTTCTACCCAAAATTCTTTATTACTTTTAAACTTGTGTCGACTAGTCCTAAGGAACTTGTATCCATGCCAGAAAGAGCTGTCACAAAATATTGCGACTTTACGGTCCTTTATAACATAATCCGGCTTTCCTATAATATTTTTAAGGTGTCCTCTGTATTTTAATTTGTTCTTTCTTAACTCGCTTGCAAATAACTTTTCTATCGCTGAACCTTTTGCCTTAATGCGAGACATGTTATAGCTGATTTGTGATTTTGTCCTTATCATTGACTGCTACGCATTCTGCATTATTTCAGCTTTAGGCACAATAGAATTTATTTCTTGTTTATACTTTGCTATTAATTTTTTAATCTCAACCTTTGTCAAACTAGGGAGAACACGATATCCAGCAACATAATTACACTTCCTCATGATAAATCTAACTTTTGCCTCTTTTGCTTTAGAAAACAGCTCTTTATTTTCCGAAACATACTCTAAAACCGCATGAGCAAATTTCTTATTTCTTCCCTGAATACCGGGGAGCAAATGGCGTGTGTAATCAAGCATAGAAAACGCTTCTTTTGTCAACTGGTAAGGATCCCTTTTTGCAGAATCATATGTCAAATGCGCGGTCCACCAAAGCAATGAGATATCATTTAACAAAAGCTGTGACGTATTTACCGGAACAACGAAATAATGGCGTAAAATAAAGTCGCCGCGCTTGCCCTCCTCCGACTTTTCAATCTGACTTCGTTTTTTCACAAAATCCCAACATGTAACGTGTGTTAAGTATGTCCAAAAGCGTGCATCTGTGGCTTGAGTCCATGAGAGATCTTTATATGCCTCGAATACTTTTACTGCGTTTTCAAAGTCATATTTTTTCGAACCAGCTGGCAAGGTTAGCTTCAATTCCTTCGGTGCTGTAAAACCCGGGACCTCCAACACATCGTCGTCATCAAATTTAATCCCATTTCGGAGATATCCTTCGTCAATTTTATTTTTTTTAAGGTTGCCAATCAAGTTAGCCAAAAATTTTAACCGGAAAATTTTTTGATTCGGCATATTATGTCTCTTCGGTAAAATCAGTGGCTATCATATCCATCGCCACTAGAGTTCTATTTAACGGATTATCAAGGATCGCTTGCGAAATAGCTGGTGCACTTGCAGCATCTTTTGAGATTAATTTTAGTTTTTCATCATTTTGGAGGCGGTCCTCCAAGCATTGATACCACATAAAATCACTAAAATAACCGGCTTCTTTATCTGCAAACATTTGACTTAAAGCATAAATAAGGGTGGGTAAAACAATTGACGAGTGAAACATTGCTTCAAAGGCCGGCGTTTTATGGTGTATCTGATATTTTTGATAATCTTCAGTAGGGATCAAAATAAGAATCTTATTATCATCTAAGCTTATTTCCATTCCACCTTTTACCTTCTTAGATGGTTGAATGGTCATAAAGTTTGCGATCCCCTTGGTTGCAACCCATTCTTTGTCAGCGATAAAAGAAAAGCTACCGCCATATGATAAAACATCACCCTTTTCAATTTGAAATCTGGCTCCTTCATAATCGGGGTGAAAACCATCTAATTTATAATTACTAATGGGTTTTTGAGCCGTCACATAGAATTCAACCCCAACCCGATCGAGAACTTTATCTTGCGGGAGAGTAACTTTTTGTTTTATATCATGGCAATTGTAGACCTCTCGGAAAAATGTTTTTTTGCAATGGACATGTGTACAAAAAGACGCCTTTTTCTTTTTAATTAGGTTCTGCAAGGATTTATTGATCAATTTATGGGCAGCATTGATGTAAATATCATCTTTCTCCATCCTTAGATCAGTAGAGACAGAGTGCTTTCCTTTAACATCTGAACCGTAACCCAGAACGGGATGGGGCAAAGATAAATCATTTATCTTCATAGACTATAGCTCGCAAGGAATATTTTTCGTTGTCGGCAAGGTTTAGCGTGAATTTCGCACTACCGCTTCGATCTATTTTGACGTTGGTTATCATGCCGTTTTGCAACGGCAAATTGTTATTATTATCATTTGTAGCTGTTTTAATATCTACATCATCAAAACTATCATCTGTACCTGCTTTAATCTTAATACGACATTTTGTATTAGGTTTGCCACGAAGTATAACCACATGATCGTATCCGTTTTTTTTGCTTGGACTAGCAAACGTTCGGTAGTCGACACCTTTGAGTTCTCTTAATTCGTCATCACCATTGCCGGGTTTACCCGAAGTGCCCCCGCTGGTTCCTGTCCCACCGCCTTTTTTCTTCTTTTTTCCTCCCCCCGGCTTATCCCCTGTGCCCACTCCGGTCAGATCTCCCGGTTCCAAATTCCCCGTAGTTCGAAAACGAATCACCGGGGCTTTCTCTCTAGGAGACACTTCAAGCTTTGCGTGCCTACCGGAAATGCCTTGCTGATTAGCAGTTTCTTTTTCAGTTCCTTCGCCATCATCATTAGATGCTTCTTGAGGGCCCGTTTCCCTATCCTCTTCCCCAGGTAAAAACAAGTATTTGGTTATTCCTGGTATTGAAAGTTGTGCTTCCGCAGAAATATCACTTAGCGCCTTTACTTTTGCTCTGATGAACTGCCTCAGCTCTTTGTCTGCATTTTCTGCATCCTTCAACGGCAAACCGTCAATTTTAGAATGAGTATTGTTAACGTTCCATTCATTATGATTCGGAGGCTCCATCTTCCTAAGGATTTCATTGCCCTTCTTGTTATCACAAATAAAAACTCCGGCATAACCCACAGGACTTCTGAAGATCTTCGTTTCGATGAGCATTCTATTTAGACGAAAACACGCTACTTTTTTTGGATAACCTTCTTGGGGCAAAAGAAATAATTGCACCTTTCCCAACGTATGTAAGTCTGCCTCGTATTTTATATGATGATCGACATCCGTATACGCTTCATAATACGGTAATGGATTTATACCAGTTGCTCCTCCGATACTGTCGATGTCAAAGTATATATGCATATAATTGTCTAATTCACTCGAATTTATTTTTTTATCCTGTATCTTGACTACTAAGTCACCTTTGTAGATGGCATACCAAAAATTGTTTAATATCGACCTAATCATCTCGTCTTCCCATTTCTCAGAGTGTTTAAATCCCGGAACATATATGGATGTCCCCTGTTTTGACCTATAAAACTGTTTGGGGACTAGTTTTTTAACTCTAACAGGCTTTTCATTCAACAGCCCATAGGAACCGCTTGCCCTTTTAGTTTGTCCTTTCATTTTATGACTAACCAATCTCAACTTGCCTTGAAAGACAACTTTATTATTATCATAAATACTGGATACATAAATCATCCTAAGTTTAGAAGCGGCATAGAAGGATCCTTTGCCTAGTCCAAAAGACCCCGCTCCTGTGCAGCCTTTTGCGCTAGAACCTTGGGATTTTAGAAAATTAAAATAATCGCCATTTGTATCTTCGTCGCCACCAGCCAATCCAATAGTGTTGTAATCACTGATTTTCAGTACTTGAATATGATTTCGGTTTAACGCTTTTAGTGCTGATTCAAAGTTAACTTTACAATTCACATCTCTAGGCCAAAAATCGAGACAGGCTTTAAAAATATTTTTGAGCTCTTTTACATCCGGGATGTCAGAGATTTTCCACTTTTCCAAATGAAGCTCGGCAATTACGGGTTTAACTTTTCTTGCATCCAATATATTCTGAATCGCTTCTCGGGCGACTGTAGTTGGGATATGCGTATCATAAGTGATCATAACAGCATCGTTAATACCTTCGATAACACCATGATTTACAGTGTCAAATTCGTAAGATAGGTTTTGGTCATTTTTAATAGTCACTCGCTGCTCCGCAATTTTATCAAAATTTAAACTCTGTTTTTTCGTCTCGGAAAGTGTGGAATTTGTTTCTCACTACCCGCATCTGTTTATCAACAGCATTGAAAATAGCATCCACCTCTTCATTTGTGTAATCATAGGCACTGCGGTTAGAAAGATTGCCAAGAACTTTTAAGGCTTTTAAAACATTATTTGTGCGTTTTGTCGCTAGCCTTTTAAATCTTTCTTGTTTTGAGGATTTGTCATTCATGCCGGCCCCCTTTAAATCGCCGTATTTATCACATATATTAACCACTGTCAACATAATTTTATTATTTGCAAATAATAGGATTCCTTGTAAGGGCTACTGCTCCTTGGATGATTTGCTTCTTATTGGTTGAATAGCTATACTATAGACTCCTTTTTCTCCTGTTCATACAATTTTAAAAGTTGTAAGTATTACAATAACAATGCAATACGCCCTTTACCCTTAGATTTAACTAATATAACAGTTTATAATCCTCTTATAAACGATTTTAAGGCATAAAATAAGATGGAAATGGGTTAATTGTGTATTTTTAACTTTTTAACAAACTAAAATTTATTCGGTATTTATAAAATTCTACATAAGGAATAACTGATAGTGCGCATTTTAAGTTTGGGTCGTCATCGAGTGCAATTATACAACCCTTAACAATTTCGCCATTAACAGCAAGTCTACTTTTTATTGAACCCATATATCTTGTAAGTTGTCCAATAACTTGATCGCTTGCCCTACCCTTTTTTAATTCAATTATTAAAAACTCTTTTTTATCCTTACTTATCGCAAGTATATCGCATGGTCCAATCCCGGTTTGATATTGCTTACCAACTACTTTACCATCTTGCTCATAAATATCATAAGTTTTCCCAAATTCAGTATTGTTCCAATTGTCAACAATAAACTCTTCTAAATATTTCTCTAGCGTAAATGAGTGTGTAATTTCCTCTTTACTTTCATTGTTACTGATAATTTCATCTGCATCTTGGCATGTAAGCACGATCTTAATCGTTTCTGCCGGGTTGCCTTTACTGTCTTCAGTAGGAGTTCCATCCTCAACCGATACAATTTTACCAATTCCCAAATATGTAAAATCAGGATTTGTATTATCCCATCGAGCAAAAAAATGAGGTGTTAATTCACCGTTAATTAATCTTTTAAATGTGGGTTGTTTAGAATTAGATTTTGGTTTTCCAAACCAGACAATTGTTTGATTTTTTCCATCATAACGATTATCAAAATTATGCCCGGTTCTTCCCGCAACATTTATATTCATAAAGATGATTAAGTTGTTTCTTACTCTGACATATCCTGTGTCCCACACTCCTCCACTTGGTCTTCCCTCACCGGGAAAACAAATTTCTCCAACATCTTTCCGGGAATAGAGTGATCCTTTTTTAAACATTTTGTTCTTTCAAATATTCTTCAACAACTTTCCACTCATCAGCAAAAGTCATTAAAATAGAAGTTCTAGTTAATAATCGGGAATTGTGTTCGTAACTATAAATGTATATGGAAAATCTTACTCCTGATACTTATAACTTTTCTTTTATATCTTATTCAAAGATAAAATACCCGATGGACAGATTATCAAGCATATGCTTTATGATTACAACACTGGCAAAAAGAAACAGTTAAAAAATGGCTGGCAAAAATACGACATTCTCATATTCTTTTCGACAAATTCTGTCGGTTCTCTTGATGTATTTGCAAACTTTTAAGATGGCATTTACTCATTAGACGGCTCATCAAAAACTGTCCTTTCCTAGCTTGCGCTCGTAATTATCAGCTACCCTCGCAACTTCCCCACAGAAGTATTCAAATTCTTCCAAATCGTTTGTATGTAAAAGTTGATCGGCAATCACTACGACTTGTTTTGCTTTTTCATCTATTGCATATCGACAATGCATATTGCGATCTGAATTACCCCTAAGAAAGCCCTCTTTATCAGCCGCCGTCAGTTTGTTTTTTCCTATACCAAGACAGGGCGAGAGAAATCTAATCATATGCTTTGGATAATGGAATCCCGATTCCGTAATAGTTATATAAACCCGCTGCGAGCGTCCTTCTTCATACTCAAATGTATATTCAAAGTGCTTCTGTTCGAAGTTGTATTCAAAATTATAACCTTGGCTTTTAGCGCGACTGTATAGGCCGCGCATGGCATCACCCGGCCCAATCTGAACAGATGCTACAATCTTACTATTGATAAGTATCGCAACCGTCTTTGTAATTTCATCTTGCGTAGATTCATCCATATCGGCTTCTATTTGCTTCACAGGAAAACTTTCAAACTTTTCTCCCGCTTGCCTATTGAACAGCATGGCAGCGGACAAAATTGCGATATCATTTGTTTTTGACTCCTGCTTAATACTTCGGTCAATTCTCGAATATCCTTCATATATGCCGGCAAAAATCACTGCGAGGAAGAATACCGCGTTGCCCGGCTGAAGCGAAGTACTCCTAGCCTTGATAATCCGATCGAGACTCGGACGCATGATAAACAACGATATTGCCCTTCTAACCAAAGCGTTCGGCTTATCTCCGAGTGATTGCGGTTTCACTTTAGCCTCAATAAGCTTCATGGAGAACAACTTCCATTCTTCCAAATCATTATGCTCTTCTTTTGAAAGCGAAACAGAAGTCGCAAGGTCTGCTAACTTAGAAATAAAGCCGTCTAACTTCAGTCCTTCTTTAGGGTCCGCGTCTCTCAACACATGAACGGCCGCATGCAGCAATCCTAATTCAAGCCCTTTAACATTTGCAGGATTAAAACTCTCTTCTGAAAGTAAAACTGTTTCCATATCACTAAGGTAACCACATATAGTATCTATCCCTGATTTTGCTTTATTTCTTTTCTTTTTAGATAAACAGTCAAAAAAAGCATAGATAGAATCCATCCAACTGCGATCAGGAGGCACAGATCTTGTAAACGTCGAGATCATACCGCAAAGGCTGTTTAGCCTCGTATAGTAGTCTTTATGCGACAATGCACAATTAGGGGGGACATCTTCAATCGCAGTCTTTAAAGCCTCAATATCATCAAGTGAATCACCCTTAAACAATTCCGATGAAGAATCAAAATCTATCCCATTTAAATCCAAATTACCTAAAATTTCCAGTCGGACTAATATTGCTTCTTTGATATCTTTCGAAAGAAAATAGATTTTTTTTATCGACATTTTTGGAATAGCTCCGGCAGGTAATAAACATACAGTACCCAACTTAACCTTAGTAATCGATCCCTTCCCGACCTTAAGATCTTTATCGATGAATGGGACCGAGCTACCTTTCAGCCGCGAAGAATCTAATTCAATGATTACCGGTTGCTCTAATGAATCCTCTTCGCAGTCAGGAAGCGCATTCGCCGGAACCCGAGCGCTCCACAACAATAACCGAGAGGAGCATAAAGTATTTAAAACTCCTTCGGCCTTACAATCAGTCGCCGACGGTTTAATAAGCCCGGTTGAAAGAATCGGGAGGAGCCCATCAAAATCAGTCAAATAAAACAAAGCCTGGTTGTTTAATTTAGGCTTCTTCGTAACCGGCTTAAGCGCCTCTGCCGTACCGGCGACTTTTCCGACTTCTTTGCCAATCTTCATCCCCGGCCACTCTTTCTGTATGCCGTCCGTTGGTTTACATTCTTTATTTTCATTTTCCATAGTTAATTTTCCTTATTGTAAGTTCTCTAAAAATGCAATAACTTCATTTTTTCGTTTGGCACTAAACATCCAGCATTTTCCATTATAAAACCATTTTGCCCCCATTTTTTTAAGCTTCTCTTTAATAGGGTAAGTATTACCTACTACTAAAATAGCATTTTTGTAGTGAGATATTATAAAACCATTAACCTCTACATCCGACTTGCCATCCGAAACAGGGGTCGCCTTGTTTGTATTTGTTTTTTCGGGTACGAATGGTTTAGCATCCTTCGTATGAACATGCCCACTCGAAGCACGTGTTTTCGCTGTCTTCTTCCTGTCAACCAATGATTTTGGAAAGTAATCTAATATTTTAGGTTCATCGTTACCTCTATTAACATAACTTATAAATAAATAATCTCTTGCCCGAGATATTTGAACATACATTTTCATTTTGAAAACATCAATATTGGATGGATCCAGCGAAAATTTCTCAAGCCTGGGAATAAAAACTGCGTCAAACTCCAACCCCTTGCAACTGGCACCGCATATTATGGTTATTGTCCCTGCTTTCTCCAATTGAATTTTTTTAATGTCCTCACACGTAAAAGTGCTGTCATAGGTTTGCAGGATTATATCAGTATCTTTCAAATTCATTTCTAACAGGCTATAAAGTTCATTTCTTATCTGTATTGTTTCAACAATAACTCCAAAAGTTAAATCTTTATTCTGAATTGCAAAATTTGTTATTTGTTCCGCTTCGTCCCGGATGTTAGTAAATGCTGTAAGCGTGGGGTCTAAAGGACTATCCTTATCGGGAAGATTAGGTTTGCCAGTTTGAAGGCCTACATAAAAATGAGCCGCAAGTTCGGCAACCTGTTTTGTGTTTCTATAATTAGTCTTTAGAGTCTTTACATTTCCCTCGAAGAATTTCATCTCTTCCTTTATAGTATCCAGATCTGAATTATTTTCGTTTATCTGCTGATTTTCATCCGCAAATATTGTTAAAACTATGCTTTTATTAAAAGACAGACCTATAGTCTTTATTAGCATCATTAATGCGTAAAATTCGGGAGCAAAATCTTGCCCCTCATCAATGATCAAATGATCAAATTTAATAGCACGACGGTGATTAACTTTTTTTTCAATCAGGCGTTTCCGTATTTTGTTCCAGTTATAAACGTAACGCTTATACTCATAACCTGTAATATTGCCAATTCCCCAATTTCTACCCCAAGTACAAAGCCATTGATGATATGTGCGTATTCGCGCAACTACACCAGTGCTTTCCAGATTATCCTCTGTATACTTTCTTAGGAGACGATTATACATAATCACCCAGAACTTAAGACCTTCATTTGTTTTTGTAATCATCATGGCGCGGTATAGTGCCATCACTGTTTTGCCTGTCCCCGGAGGACCGCAAACTAATAAATTTTTCTCGAGCGGTGTCATAAAGATCTTTTTTTGCTCGTCATTAAAGTCGTCTGATACAGGTAGCTTCATGATTCACGTACTCGTTTAAGAATTTCTTCAAAATAGCCGGTAAACTTAAACTTAGCTGATGGGGACTTTAATCCCAACAATAGTGTTCTATCGAGTAATGCATTTCCATATACACAACTCGTCTCTGTTGTTAACGCACAAGCGTGACAAGCAGCCCGATTCAACCCTGCAAGACCCTGGCCCTCAATTTCCGAGCAAACAGGATCATTGGAACACCATTCAGATCCCGTTAACGCACTTAACAAATTCGGTATAAAGCGATCTATGCGTCCTTGATCAACCAATCCACCAAGCGCACCTTCTGAGTCAGAATCAGCCGTATAAATCAGTATACCTGCCATTCCCCCGACCTTGGATGAATAAATTCGTTCCCGCAGTGAAGCTGAAGAATATCCGCACTCAAAAGTGATTTGCTTCATTAAAAGGTGCGATAAGGTATGAAGCAGAATAAACCGCGCATCAGGTTCCGGTAAAAATGTCCACAATTTGTTATCAGTCCATGATGTCAGAGCTTGAGCAATACGCGGTGCCAGAAAATTCTTGTTGGCTTTTTCCCATTTCTTCAATTCTTTTTCGTTGAGTGTAAAGAAAATACCTTCGCCGAATACTTCGAGAGCCGGCAACCAATCTTCGGCCTGGTTTTCTTTCAACGATATCACATTCTCACCAGTTGTTTTTAAGCGCTCGAACCCGATCAGAGCACGTACTTCACGCATGCGAGTAATCGCTGACAGTCTCGAAATCAGTTTAAAACAGGATTGAGTCAGGTCGTCATCGTCCGCCAACTTTTCTCCGGTGTAGATTTCCTCATTCTTAAAATTAGATGTTTCCTGTACTCCCGTAGTTAGGGCTGTCCATTCATCCTGAAAAATCTGTTCAGGATTAGGTTCTTCGTCAGCGGTTTCAGGTTCACCGCTGGATGTCAATACAGCTATTACATCGTCGGCCTTACATTGCTCTTCTTTGCATATTTTTTTAATTAAATATTTGCAAACAGCATCTTTTCTAAAATCATCTCCAGTATCTACTCCTTCATATTGATCCCGAAGATCTCTGAAGTGACGATTGATGCGAATATTATCGTGAATACTTGCCTTATCTTCGCCCGGGTCTAAAGAGGAAATATCTAGAGCGGATACAACTTTCGGGAAATAGACATTGCTCCCTCCGCGCTGAACACCCTGAGGAGGCGCATTACATTCTTCAGCATCTCTTTCCCATGGGTTTGCCCCGCGGCATTTACTGCTAATCTGCTTTAGCTTATTTTTATGAGTCAAACCTTCCAGAGACTTTGGTGATGTATCACACGCTGAACACTCTATAAATAGTGCTGCCAGTCCTGTTCCTCTGTTTTTCTTAGATATAAATTTTAACTTATCTTTCACCCGACAGTTATTCTCTCTCGTTCCGGCATGCACCCACCACCACCAATCCACGTCATCCAGATGCCCATTTTCACAAACTGTCACAAAACGCATAGGCACCAACTTTTTATTACAATGAGAACATAACGGAGCCTTACCCTCCTTCTCATCATTAATCCGTAGACGAACCATTCTGCGACATTTGTTGCAGAAATGCCAGGCAGGAAAACGCTTGAAAATAACTTTTTGATTGTCCTGGGCATTAAATTCGTTTTTGGGGACCGGTGGCAAACGGAAATGAGTAACATTAAGCGAAAGTTCAAGGCGCTTTAATCGAATAGTATCGTCTTCTAGCCACTCCGATGTTTTACAATGCACAAAGGACTCACCCTGTAAATCATAAATAGCGCCGAGTCCAAACGGGCTGATAGCCTGATTTTTTCTAATTGCTCTTTTCAAACGACTATATTGGCTCATCTATTTATACCTTCTCCGAATACTTTAATCTGACACTCGCTATCAACATGACGCATTGAGTTCAAAGTCGGCCACAAACCTTCTATCTTGTTCTCAAATTTACAGATTAAACCACTAAATTGAATGCCCGCTCGAGCATAGAACCTCAACGGTTTGCCGCTGCGCTGTGACTCTTCTATTTTTTCACGCCATTCTTTGATACGCTCATCAAGTAATGTCATTGCCCCCGGGGAATTAAGGAACGGGGCCGCAGCTCGAATTCTTTCTCTAAACTTGATGAGTAATTTACTTTGAATTTCATTATTTGTATTTAGCCGGCTTGCATCCTCATTCTCGGTCAGCCCGGCACCATGTCTCATTAATATAATCAGAGAGGCATGCAGTGATCGCTTAAGCGACGGCTCTGCATATGGTGTTACACTTGTAGGTTCGACAGCACGGTAAAGCGCATCATGGTAGGCGAAAAATGTTTCATAGTGCGAACGATCCCTCGGCCTCGTTGGTGAATAATGTGCAAACACAAGCCCCGGGAAATTACCACGACCTACTCGACCGGTAGCCTGAATGTACTCAGCCGTTGTCTTGGGTTGGCCGTTTATTAACATCAATCCCAACCTCTGAATATCAACTCCGACTGAAAGCATATTTGTGCACGGCAGAATATCAATTGCTTCCTCATTGTTCATCTGGATCTTCATTTCATCCAATATTTGCGGAATTTCCTCACCTCGACAATTTGCCGATAGTTCACGTATTACCTTAAGGTTCCTAGCTTTACTTCCGTCTTTAGTTATCAACTCGATTCTTGACGGAATATCATCCTCTGCAAGGGTCATTGTTTTTCCCAGATCACGTTTACTATTATGGAAAGTTACCTGAGTCCAATATCCGTCTCCGTTTTCAGTAGTGAATCCTAACTCAATCGGCGCAAGAGCAATTGCCGCAGAGAGTTGAACTTGCGAGTATACTGCTGTTGCTCCCTGCCCCATGCAACCGACGTAGAGCCTGCCGGGCGCTTCATCAAACGGCACTTGTCTTGAATAAAAAGAGTCTGATGACTTCATGCCCGGCGGCGGGAAAATATTAACATCGCGTCCGTAAAGTTGCCGGACTTGTTCTCCTGCACGCCGGATGGTTGCCGTGGCTGCAATGATTTTAGGCTTACCCATAAGCACGTCGAAGGCACACTCATAAACTCCGGCTACAGTTCCCAATGGGCCGGAAATTAAATGAAGTTCATCCTGTATGACCAACGTGGGCGGAATTACGTTTTCTCCATTACACCTGCGGCCAAACAAAGTCCGCGATCTAGAATCCCAGGCGGCGCGAGCTAGCTTATCGATTGTGGCCACCACTAACGTCGGAGGGTATTTGTACAGATGTTCATCGACAACATTTACCGGAATCTCATCATGAAATGCACAATTCTCTTCAGGACAGAAAATCTTAAAGCTGGTCTCTGTAGCCTTCACTCCGTAGCAATCGTCATCATCGTTAGACTCAGGATAAATACTCGTTCCGCACCACGGACACGCCGTTAAGCTGAAAAATATTTCGGGTTTTTCCGCATTGAGTGCTTCCTTATGTTTTTCGAGTGCGCCCACTGTTCCAGTTGCTTTTGTGTACGCATTCGGCGAGGATCCTTCTCCAACCCAAAGCCCTAATGAAATCGGTTCGGCTCCAAGTCCCGGCCGGCCCTTACGGATAGTTTCACAGGCGCATATTAAGCGTGATGCACGTTCAAACTGCTGGCTGGTCAACAGCCTTAAAGTATAGCGTTTCAATACAGCAGTTCCGTATCCTTTCTCTTTATGTTTCAGTCGGCGATGAAATATCTCCATTGCCGCAAGGACGAGATATGCTTCCGTCTTGCCACCACCCGTCGGAAACCATATCATATCAACAATTTCACGATCATCTGATTTCTCATTAAGTACAGATTCAATTGCGAGCAACTGAAATGCCAGCTGAAACGGTCGCCACAGAATCCCACTAAATTTTTCAGAAAAGTAATCCGGTTCTGCCGTAACGCCTTTACCTTTTCGGCACTTTGCAAACTCAGAATGAACCATCTGCATAAGCATCGCTCTATTCGCCAAAGTAAATACTTCTCTTGCAAGCTGATTTTTCTCTAAAAATAACACTCCTTTACGCATACGTTCTGCCGCTTTCTCAATGCGTCCGATAATGCGAGCTTTGGCAGCACTTAATTCTGCTTCAACCTCATCCTTCTTCTGCTCAGTCAGCCAAACTTCGTATGATTCAATAAAGCCCAAAAGTAGCTTCTTCAGCTTATTCATCGGGTATTCTGTATTCGCGAGAAGCTGAAGAGACATTACTCGGTTATCCAACCCAGGAATTGCCGGAGATATTTCCGGTACTTCCTTACTCGGAAGGTATACAGTCTTCAATGAGGAGACTTCTTTCTTATCATCTAAATCCCATTCGACGGAACATCCATGGCCGACTGCGTAACTGATATTATCTCTGTAAATAATATTCAGCTCTTCTTCTTCCTCATCCAGTGATTTAATGTATGTGCGTGGGTATGCCGTTATTTTTCCCTTAGCAGCAAATACTTCAAGTCCGATTTGGAATCGAGAATCTTCAATCCTTGCTTGCTTTCCCTTCTTAGACATTGCTACATTTACCAAAGTAAGAGTTACCAAGTGACCTTTTTTAACAGGACGCCAGTATGATCTTAGGTCGGCACCACCGCCAAGCACTGAATCGACATTACGATCTTTTGCCGTCAGTAAAAATTCCGCGCGATCTGAACTTAGGTCACTTCGCTTCCAGAACTTTTCTACGTTTGGCTTAGATAATAATGATACTAATGATACTAATGGCTTAGATACTAATGATACTAATTTTATATTCTTTGAAGCAAAGCAATTTATCAATTTCACAGCCTTGTCTGCATCACTTTCATTATCACAGGAAGTATCAATATCAACTGTTACAAAGGCCTTATACTTTTTATCATAGATTTTTATATCGAAACTTATGGCGAAATCCATGTTGTCTTTGAGACTACTAAGTTTCGCCTTGGCTTCTGCATCTCTATCCTTATTCCAGGTGAACTCAGCATGCACAGATGCAGTTGAAGAGTATTTTGCACCGAACACTGATACCTTCACACTGCCATTACCGTTAAGAAAAAAGCTTAAGCCCATTGAAGCAGGCAAGCGTTGAAATGCTAACGATATCGGTGATTCAGACCACTCATTTCCCACAGCTGCCGCTTCGTTCTCTTGCTCTTGATCCTCTTCATTATCAGCTGTCTCAGAATCAACCGGATAGAGTTTTCCCATTAGATAACGATCTGCAGGGCGATACGCATGGTGCAATACTTCATCAGCTCCGGAATAAGGACCGATTAACTGTTTCCTGACATACTCAACCAATCTCTTTCGGTTATCGATGATCTTCTCTTTATTTATTTCCGGCATCATAAGGGATCCCTTGATTTGAAATTTTTTAAACGCATTTTATCTATGAGTGCCTGTTTTGCCTCGGGAACAGCAAGCCAAAGAACCGCATTTGCTCGGGTAATTCCAGTATAAAGTATACGAATATATCCAGGATCTTCATTAAAATTCTCCAAACCAACGACCATAATATACTTACTTTCCAGCCCTTTAAAATCCAGGATGTTGCAAGTAGCCAATTTATTTATCGGTCTCAAGTTCACAGTTTTCGAGGAAAGCGGATAAATTTTCGTTGCTATCGTACCCTTTAATCCGGCAATAAAAGTATCGCTGATATCGGCCCCATAAAGTATTGTGATGTCTCTCAAATCGACACCTTCATTTTGCCAAGACTTAATTTGCTCGACAAACAAACTTGCGCCTTCCGAGTAATTGCTGTATTTACGAATTATCACCTTTTCTCCTTGGCCGTCAAACATGCTCACGCCGATATCCGCACCGGTCATCAATTGGGTTTGGTCAATGATTTGCGGTGTATTTCGGCAATTCTGTTTAAATTTCACCGAATGATCTGAAAGCTCACGAACATATTCGTACGCATCATCTTCAAATTTCCCTAACAGTCCTTTTTGATTATTCGGATCAAGGAATAAATACCAGTTTCCCTCCTCAAATCCGTTTTTGAGGATATCCCCCATGACCTCAATTGTCTGAATATTCATCAAGTCTTGCGCTTCATCAACCACAAGACAATCATACAATACACCACTCATCCCGATAAGCTTACCTGCATCTGTATCAGCTTGAAGAAAATCTATACCGGTGTGAACGAAGCTCTTCTTGATGTATTCACAAAAAAAGCGACCTGATGAAATAAATGCAACACGTTTATCTTTTAAGGCCTCGCGACGGGCAATTTCCAATGCGACTACTGACTTCCCGCTTCCTGCCCCGCCGGTACATAGTATACGGGAACATTCATCGGCGGCGTCAATTATATGATACTGCCGATCCGTTAGACAAACCAACTGGTTAAATATTTCATTTACACGCACTGAAATAGACGGAGTAATTTCAAAAACTGGTCGCAAGCCCATATGCATCTTACGAATTTTCTCGCTATCAATTTCCTTGTAATAATATTTCTTGTTGAACCAATAATCCATCGCCTTATTAATTGCTTTTAGAAGCTTTTCAGGGGTATCGCAATCCTTAGCATCAATTATTGTTTCCTTTGAAACTTCTTCTGATTGCGGTATATTAACTGTATCCGGAAATATGCAGCCCCAACCGATAGAAACATTTTTCATTTCCTGTTCCCCAAATTTTTTAATCAATGCCTTTTTTAAAGCATATTTCCCGGACTGTGCTTGATCAAACGGACCTTCGGAACGTGTATGAATTACATTGTATTTATCCCTGTATCGCCAGAGCCCGTCCTTACCACGAGATATTCTGCCTCCTTTTACTTCCACAACAAATATACCCTTTGCCATTATTAAAATATAATCTATTTCGCACCATTCTTTGTAATCATGCTCGGCTAGGTTTTGTGAATGTAAAGCAATCGACCCTGGTTCACTCTTCATTTCCTTTAATAATTTATATAATTTTTCCTCAGCTTTACTCTTAAATCTGTAAACAACAGAAGGGATAACTTTCATAGGAATTCCCGAAAATTTATTGCAAGATAGAGTGACCTGTCCCCGTTGTTTGTACCACCTTTAAAGTTAGAGTTTGTGTTCAAACAGACAGTCGGAGCGTAGCACCCTTTACACTTTCGACAAACGCAGTAGAATTGTCCATCAGCGCAAATGCATCATCATAAGGGTATGGCATATATTCTTTATTACCAATG
>NYYU01000043.1 GCA_002685955.1 Parcubacteria group bacterium
AGATACACCCGCCCCCCAGCCTTCGCATAGCGAAGACTGCCATCCGAAGTCGCGAAGCGCGCAGGATGGCGTTTCTAGTACAGCGACGCTATGGCTACGGCTGGCAGGCCAGAGGTGGGTTTAGCTTCAGGGTGGCGGGCCGGTATAGTTATATATGGTGATACCTCAAAATTTGATGTCAATATCCTCTCAAAAAAATCTTTCCCTGACTTCCACTTTTTCGTATCCAGAAGCCCCGCAAGACGTTCCGCTTCAAAGCGGAACAACTATCCTCTTCATCCTCTCTTTCCAATCATACTTTTTGGCTCTCTCTTGGGCTGATTGAGGTTTTGAGCTGCCCTCAAGTGCCCTTTCAATTGCATCAGCCATAGATTTCGAATCCCCTGGCACACAAAATTCTACAATTGATTCATCAACTATATCTCTAACAGGAGGAATATCTGCACATACAATTGGCTTTCCTGCCGCCAAGTACTCAACGAGCTTAAGCGGAGACGTATCGCGCATGATAAACGGATGATCCGTTGCCGGCGCTGGGTAAACACACACATCACATTTAGAAATTACTGACGGAACTTCGGACCTCTCTACTCTTCCTTCAAATTTGACGATTTCTGAAATTCCTAATGAGTCCGCAAGATCAGAATAAGATTTTTTCCAATCATCCGGCCCGCCAACAATCCAACCGGAGACTTTGGCACCACGATCTTTTAATTCCTTAAGAGATCTGAGTAGTTCCGGTACTCCTTTTTCAATTTTATCTTGAGTTGCAAGCGATCCCACGTAACCGATTACCGGAACTTCATTGGAAGTACTTGGAAGATTTTGAAACTCATCAAAATCCACTCCATCCCCTTCCACAATAAGTTTTGATTCGTCGACCCCTAATTTTCTGACTTCATCTCGCATCGGTGAAGTTAAACAAACAACTTTCTTGCATTTATTACACATGCTGACGAACTTCTTCTTAAATCTCTTCGAAATTGTATGCAACTCCAAGACCACCGGAATGCCACTTGTAATCAGAGGCTTAAGAATAAGGGGAGATCTGACATATAAGATTTCAGCCTGATGATTTTTTAAGAACTTCTTAAGTTTCCTCCTATAAAAAAACATGGTAATTACCATCCAAAGAGGACCCGGGATCCACCACTTTCCAAGTGCATCGAAGTTTTTCATTCTTACAAATTTAACCGAACCGGGAAGTTCATAATACTCATGAATCGGCTGATTAATATAATTCTTTGTATGCGGAGCAATGATAGTCACATCATGCCCAATCTCAGCCAAAGCCTTGCACACAGCCGCGATCTGCAAGCCGTAAGCTTTTTCTGCCGGAAACCGTGTGTGGACGACATAAGTTACACGCATCGCCAGTAGCTTATTGGCTTTTAAAGCATTTTAACAACTAGTTGGTAGCTTTTTATATAATCTAACAATAAGCTAATTGCCAATACTTCAATAAACTCAGTACGGGTTGCCAGATAAAATTCTGCTTTTCTTCGGCTTTTACAATCCTGCGTCACCCCGCACGTGGACACTTAGGCGCGAGTACGAGAAAGAAGGATTCAAAATACTTGAATGTCATACAACCAAAAAAGGATTCTTTCGCAAATGCGCAGATCTGATCAAGCAGTATAGGAAGCTTAAGAAACAAGCTGATGAGGTATTAGTTCTTTTCCCCGGACATCACTTGATGCCGATTGCGTGGACCCTGACTTTATTTTCGAAAAAGAAACTTTCATTCGACGCATTTATTTCTGTTTACGATACGCTGGTTGCAGATCGCAAGCTTGTCGCTAAATGGAGTCCGAAGTCTTGGTTTTATTGGTTTGTAGATTTTGTAAGTTGCCATTTGGCAGACGAAGTATTGATTGACACAAAGACTCACCGCGAATATTTCATCAAGAAATTCAAACTCCATCCAAAGCACGTACGCGTTGTCTATCTAGAAGCTATCACTGACATCTTCCACCCTAGCCCTAACCCTAACCCTAGCCCTAACTCTAACTTCGAAATCTTCTTCTACGGCTCCTTCATACCACTTCAGGGAATCGATGTGATCCTAAGAGCTGCAAAGATACTTGAATCTGACTCTCTTCTGCACTTCACAATCCTCGGTGGAGGACAAACCGAACCGGAGATGAAAAAATTGGCCGAAGAGTTAAACTTGAAGAATGTAACCTTCAAGCCTTTCGCGCCAATGGAAGAATTACCTGGATCTATTAATAATTCTGACCTTTGTTTGGGTATTTTCGGAGTTTCGGAAAAGACTCAACGAGTTATTCCACACAAAGTATTGGATTATTTAGCCTGTGGAAAGAAGGTTTTAACGGCCAGAACACCTGGGATACTCGAAAAATATGAAAATGACGAAAGAGTCATACTTTGTAATGCCGGGGATGCGGAGGATCTCGCAGAAAAAATTAAATCAACCGCTCAGTCGCAGTCCTAAGGAAGCTTTCCACACTCAAATAGTTTTTGAATGCTTCCCGTGCCTTCTTTTGCATACTAACGAACGTTTCCTCATCAATCTTTTCGTAGAATGAATTTACAATGCTGTCGATTTTGGAAACATCTTTGTAACTGACTCTGATTATGAACTCATTATAATTAATTTTGTCTTCAAGAGGTAAAACACAATCAGTATCTATGAAAACCGGAGGACGCCCCAAGCTAAGAGCCTCATAAAATCTATATGAATAGTTGCCATCTCCCTTAACAGCTAATGGAAAATCAGAATCAATCATATTCTGTATATACTCTTCCCTCCCCTCCTTTGGATCAATCTTGATTGTATGCGGACTGCCGGAATAACTTTTTCGTAGAATAAAGTTTGCTTCAATAAGAGGAGTATCTTTAAGAGCTTTGCACGCCTTTCGCCTGAAAGTGAGTCCCTTTTTGTGAACTGCAAGGTGAGATTTTATTAATGCAAGACGTTTGAAATCGATAAAGAGATTCTTCACAATCGTTCCAAACCTATTTTTGTGATTCTTATATCTTGCCCAACCACAAAAACCAACTACAGGAGTTTTTGCCTTGTGTCTGATTACGAGTTCTCGCCCCTTCATCAAATCAGGCGTATAAGGTGGCATGATAATCTCGTTGTCTAACTTAAGATGCCTGTACTGCGACGTACGAAAGATGATTGAGTTTGGTATATCCACCTCATCCGTATCATCTCCATGCCAAAAGACCACTACCTTCTTGTTTAAATCCTGAGACATATCAGCCAATTTCTGCAGATACGTCCCCTTCATCTTAATCTGAGGAAAATTATGAGGACACAGAATAATATCAGCCTGATCAGGATCAGAGACAACCTCTACAAATGGATCTTTAAGGCCATCAAAGGCTTCGTTCAAAAACCCCATTCTCCCCTCATTCTCTGGTCTTCCCAAATTTGGATACAGAAGAGGGATGTGGGGAAGGCCTTCGATGATATCAGTATAGACTCGTAACATAAACCCAGTATAACGGTATATGGCTTATGTTGCTTGAAATATTCACCCTCACCCCTAACCCCTCTCCCAAGTGAGAGGGGAACTACATTTGAGTTGAAACTAACCAAGTATTTCAAATGTAGTAGCTCCCCTCTCCTGTAAGGAGAGGGGCGGGGGTGAGGTTGTATAAAGTCCAAAATTTGGAGACATAAGCTCAGATAACATGTACAATTCCCATCCATGCCCGCCAAACAAGTAGCAAAGAAACTTAAAAGTTTCGTTAAATCAGAGGCTGTTACTCACAGAGGAATGACTATTCCCGCAAAGCATTTGCGCTTCGGAGGTTCAAATTTTATCGATGATGAAGCATTTTTGTCTTCCGGAGAGCATGAAGCCGAGCGTCTGCAAAGCTCATTCGGCCTGAGCAGGAATATGGCTTTGCTTGATCTTGGTTGCGGGCCTGGCAGGCTTCCCATTGGAATCCTGAGTAAAATTGGAGAAATACGTGCGTACCGTGGAGTGGATGTGAGCCAGACTCCAATTGAGTGGTGCTCTAAGTATATAGAAAAGGAACATCCAACTTTTCAGTTTACTCATATGGATATTAAGAACGAGAGATATAATCCATCTGGTTCCAGTTCAGTAGGGCTTCCGTTTCCTGATGCAAGTTTTGATGTGATTTACTTGTACTCGGTATTTTCACATATGAAGACGCCTGATATTCAAGCTTACTTAACCGAGTTCAAAAGGCTTCTTAAAGCCACTGGAAAAGTATTCCTGACTGCATTCACCGAAGATAAAGTGCCCGAGATGGAAGAAAACCCTCCAAATTATAAACAAGATTGGAAAGGAGCTCTGCATTGTGTGCGATATGAAAAGAAATTCTTCAAAAAGTTACTCAAGGATTACGGATTCACAGTCGATAAATTGGAGTATGGGACCGAAACTGACGGACAAAGTGGGTTTTATCTCTCAAGTTTGTAGGTATTATTCCCATATGGATTACAGATACGTCAGACTTCTTCCGCGCGCATTCAAACGCTTCTGCATTGTAAAAGCATTCAGAACAGGTCTTCCGACAGCCTTTTATTATATTAGGAGGAAGCCTCTTCTTGCTTCTGATAAACCTGCGCTATTCACAATGAACATCCTCCCGCCGATGATGACGGTGTGGTATCACTTGGCGACTAAGTATCTGGGTGACCGAGTTGATATAACTATCTTTGATTCATCCGGAAAATTAAATCCAAAAGAATTTCCCGAGGCGCGTGTTCATAAATTTTTGAATCTCTATGCCGCAACCAAGTCAGAAGAATTCCTCAGGCACATTGCAAAGAATAGGAAGATTGGATGGATATGCGATGATGATATGTTTTTACTCAGCGGTGAAGCAGTCGATGTTGTTGAAAGAGAGTTTGCTGACCCCAACATTGCAACAGTCAGTTTCCGCCATCGCAAATGGTGGGAGTTTGATATTGATGGGAAAAGGATTCCACCAAGTTCAAGTTACTGCATTGCTTTCAACCGTGAACTCGTTTTCGAAAAAGAGAATTTACACTTAGGTCCATGTGATGGAAACACACATCCAGGCATATCCAAGAATCCAACCAGATACGATACTTTTGATAAGGCCAATGAAGAACTTCTTAAAAAGGGTTATCGATGCTACATAGTTCCGGAACCTGAGCAGAAGAAATATTGGGCAGGCTTCTCTGGTCTTAGCGGTCCTGTGATGCTACTGAATTACTTTAAAAAACCTGAGCAGACTCTCTCGTACTTCACCGAGCCTCCAAATGAAAAATGGAGCAGTAACATGCTCTTTGGCGTTCTTTCTGGAATGATTTCCATATGCACCATTCAGGAGCTTTATACGAAGATCAAAGGAAATCCTTATCCCCTCAGGGCTCTTCCAAGTAGAGATGAACTAATGAAACTTTATGAGGAAAAGAAGCCATATATGCGGGATGATCAAAATCTTGAAGAGGTGGAGGAAACGAGTGAGAGGTTGAGAAATGCAATATAAAAACTGTATGTACAATGTACATACAACGCTAATTCGTTAATTGGTTAATTCGTAACGAATTAACGAGTAAACGAATTAACGTTTGCCCATTTCTTCCACCAACCTGCCAACAAGCCTGCTTAATCCATGCCCATCAATAACTTTCTGACGCAGTTGCTCTGACAACTTCGCTTTTTCCTCATCTGAAAGTTTCAATAACTCATTCGCCCTCTCCCCCATCTCTTCATCCATACTTAAGCCCTCCGTAGGAAGAACATGACCAGCAGCTTTTGATGATGAAACCGTCAAACATCCAACTGACATTGCTTCTAATACAATTTTGTCGAGTCCTCCTCTGCACGAATGCAACATCAACTCTGATCTCTGCAACAAATTCCTGACCTCCTCATGAGTCATCTTCTTAATGCTAACACGATCTGTAATTCCAAACTCACCCATTAGTTTTTTTAAGCTTTCTAATTCGACTTCATCATCTTTTCTTATAGTAACTCCTGCAATTTCCAATCTGTAATCAGATGGAAGTTCCGAAAAAGCCTTCAGAATAACTTCGAAGTGTTTTCTTTTTGTAATTCTTCCGACTGACGAGACTAAACCTTTCTCAATCTGACCTGTGGGTTTAAAAAACTCCGTATCAATTCCGTGTCCCGTAATTACTCTTCTTTTGGAAGGACGCGGAAGTCCGTACTCGGTTGCCGAAAATACTTTTTTAACTAATCGAAGCGAAATCGGCAGAGCCCACCCTCCTCCGCGCGCCTCGTACCAAAGGTAAACCTTTTTTCTGAGCAAGAACCAATTGAAAAATCCAAGCACTACCCAGACTGGAGTCATGTGCACCAAAACACAATCATAATCATGCCTGAGTAACCGTTGTAGTTTCCAGAATTTTAGAATCTGACTTAATTTTGAAGCTCCTGACTCTTTCCCCATTGAGTGGACCTTGATGTTGTCAGGCAAGTCGTAATCTCCCTTCATTTGCCCTATCACATGTACCTGGTCGCAATGTAAAGCAAATTCCAGAAGCCAACGGTGAAAAAATCCGAGTATGGGATCGGATCTATCGACCTTTTGAGTAACAATTAACAATCTCATGTATCTATTAAAGATAATTGGCAAGAGGATGTAAACGATTTAAAGGATATAAAGGATTAATCCTTTAAATCATTTATATCTTTTATATCCTTAATTACGCAAGTCCTTTCAAAAAATCCGCATACATCTTCACTAGCGCTTTCCTCTCATAAATATCCATTATTTTTCCGGCCTCCTTCCCCATCTTTTTTCTAAGCTTTTCGTCCGCTAACAAAGATTTTATTTTTTCAGCCATATCATCAGGTTCTCCGTTTGTCATAATACCGTTTACTCCATCCTCGATAATCTCCGGAGCAACACCTACAGGGGTTGTAATCACCGGCATCTCAACCGCCATTGCTTCCAACAAACTTCTTGGTCCCCCTTCACTTTGCGAAGGCATTACGAAAATTCTTGAGCTTAATAAAGCCCCCACAACAGTCTCTTGCGTTGGAAGCCAACCTAGAAAAGTGACCAGATTGTCCAGACCTAGTTTGCTCACTAGTTTTTCGTGGTTAAGCAGTTCCGGTCCGCTTCCAATAACTGCCAAGCGCACATTACTCAACTTGCTGACTGCGAGGATCAAATTTTCCAATCCTTTATTTGGAACCAATCGGCCGCAGAATACAACATCATAAATTACCGGAGGAGCATGATCTGTTGTAAGAATATCTCCGTCCAAATAGAAAGATGGGACTAAATTAATCTTGCTCTTTGGCACTCCCCATGTAAGAAGCTTGCCTCCGACCTCCTTATTCACAACTCTAATTGCAGTCGCACTTTTGGCTGCACGCGGAAAATACGACTTGGAAGTCATCTTTCCGATTCTTTCGGACGTAGTTACAGCTTTTGGATATCCCACAATATGGTGAACCTCAAGTGCATAAGGAATATTCATTTTCTTTGCCAACTTCTTGGCTCCGATTCCATTGTAAAAGGGAGGATATTCGTGAACCGTCATGACATCGTGCCCGAATGCTTTGATAAGCTCCTTGCCTTTTTTAACTATCCATCTTGGCTGCCTAAGTAAACGATTCGGGCATGGATGGAAAAACACAGATCCACCAATAAGCGCCGATTCTCCGGCTTTTGACTTAGATTCCCCTTTTAGCCGCGGAATAATGATCTGAGGCGTAATTACATCAATCTGATCAAAATGCTTTCTAAGTTCCTGAAGCGTGTACCAAAAAGCTCCTTGCTTGCGCTGGAGGATCGACCTATCACCCGATATCATTAATAGTTTCATAATGCACACGCATTAAAAAGCTTCATGTGCTCTTCTGCAACCTCTTTCCATCCTCTTTTTGCAATTGAACTGCTTGTTGCATCCGCAATATCGGAATAATTCTCCTGCACTTCTTTGATTGCATTGATGATATCGGACGGAGTTACAAGTTTTCTAAGTACCATTGCTTCACTTATAGCAGGACTAAGTCCCGTTTCTTCCGTAAGTAGAACAGGAAGTCCGTTTGCTCGTGCCTCAAGCGCAACGTTGGGACTGATTTCTGTTATTGAAGGAATAACCATCAAATCATGCCCTGCAAATACCTTTATCTTTTCTTCGCCGTGCACAGGAGACACAAACATAATTCTGGTTCCGGCGGAACCGGCGAGTTTCATTAGTTCTTTTTTCTTTGGACCATCTCCAACCAATGTAAGCCTGACGTTTGCCATTTGTTTGACCGCTTCAACTAGAGACTTTAAGTTTTTAAATCCTACTAACCGTCCCATGAACAATAAGCTGAAGGGTTCACGCTTTACATGTATTTCAGGATTCCCTTCCGGTACCGCATTTTCTATAACCGAGTGCTTCGGCAACTTCTTGAAATACTCTTCATATAAATTCTTTTGAAATTCTGTTGAAAAAACAACATGATCAAAATTCTTAAGAATCCATCCGACAACCGACAACCGACAACCGAAAACCTTAGATCGTTTCCCATACCATTCCCCTAACCCTAACCCTCCCCCTAAAGCTGTGTACCGTTCCCAAAAGAAATCACCACCTAACCTTAGAATCTTTTTAGGTTTTTTAAGTCTAGCTAACTTAACAGGAATACCACAACTGACTGACGAGAATGCATATATAACGTCAGCATCTTTACCAATCTTCCTCAAAGCCTTTGCATATTGAAACCACCTTATGATGGGTAATCCCTTATTAACTCTAACAACATCATCCTCCCTATAACCTGTAACCTGTAACCTATTAACATATGTAACCACCCCCACCTCATTCCCACTCTGACGCAACTCCTCAGCCAATTGTTTAACGTATGTCGCCGGCCCTCCGATATCCGGAGGATATATTCCCGTTGCTAAGACGATTTTCATATTTATTAGGATACACGATTTGAGTACCACTCGATTGTTTTTTTCAGTCCTTCTTCGAAATTTACTTTAGGACTCCACCCGAGTGCTTTTATTGAGCTTGAATCAAGTGCATATCGGAAGTCGTGTCCCGGACGGTCAGTCACAAACTCAATCAGATCTTGCGGCTTTCCAAGCTCATCCAAAACTTTCTTTGCAGTTTCTATATTCTCGCGTTCTGAATCAGCGCTAATTAGATATATATTTCCATCCTGACCATTGCCCAAGACTAACTCCACTGCATCCGTGTGATCCGTAACATAAAGCCAGTCGCGCTTCTGCTTCCCTTCTCCATAAACCGGAATGGGCTGATCAGAGAGTGCATTTTTGATTACAACCGGCAAAAACTTTTCATCTGCCTGATGCGGACCGTAATTGTTTGTGCAACGCGTGATGCGCGCGCGTATTCCGTACGTATGAACTGCTGCAAGTACCAGATAATCACCGGCAGCTTTGGAAGCGGAATATGGATTGCATGGGTTGAGAGCAGTTTCAACTGTGCAACCGGGCTGACCGTCAGCGAGCCCCCCGTAAACCTCATCAGTTGAAATGTGAAGAAGCAGAACTTCCGGATATGCTTTAACTACTTCGATTAAACTCTGAGTTCCGATCACATTTGTGTGCAAGAAAGGCGAAGCTTCCTTGATTGAATTATCTACATGAGTCTCCGCCGCAAAGTTTACAATCGCTTCAATCTGATGGTTTTCAACTAACTGATTTACAAGTCTCTGATCCGCGATGTCGCCGTGTACAAATTCGATCCTATCTGCGATTGAGTCTAAGTAATTTCTGTCCCCCGCATATGTAAGCTTATCCAAGATTACCAACTTATCCTCAGGCTTCAGCTCCGCATGCCTGAGAGCGAAGTGAGAACCAATGAATCCTGCCGCTCCTGTGATGAGTAAATTCACCCACATAAGGTAGCGGAAAATCGCTTTCTTGTGCCACTAATATCCATCGATTTTGATTGCCAATTAGCCTTTAAACCAATAATCTCTGCCCAATGAAAGGAGTTTTAATCTGCGGCGGCACAGGATCCAGGCTTCGTCCTCTGACGAATGTCTTTAATAAAAGCCTGCTTCCTGTATATCACAGACCTCTGATCTTATATCCGCTTGAAATCATGCAAAAAGCGGGAATAAAGCAGGTTATCGTGATTACGGGGACTGAGCATATCGACCAGATTACCCGCTTTTTGGGTTCAGGATCCAGATACGGATGCCGATGTACATATAGAGTTCAGGAGGATCCAAAGGGTATTGCTCAAGCCCTTGGAATGGCAGAGGAATTCGCAGCTGGAGATAGTGTTTGTGCCATTCTTGGCGATAACGTGTTCTTCGACGATCTATCCCCCTCCATCAAATCTTTCCAAAACGGAGGACATGTGTTCCTAAAAGAAGTACCTGATCCGAAAAGATTCGGCGTTGTTGAAGTTGATGGAACTTTAGTTAAGTCTGTTGAGGAAAAGCCACTGCAGCCAAAGAGCAATTTGGCACAAACGGGATGTTATCTTTATGACAACAGATGCTTCGATGTTATCAAAAACTTGAAGCCTTCACCTCGTGGAGAATTGGAGATTACTGATGTGACGAGATGGTACTTAGATCAGAAAGAACTTGGTTACACTGTCCTCAATGATGAGTGGGTCGATGCAGGAACTTTCGAAAGTTTGTTCAAAGCTTCGGCCTTGGTTAGAAATAAAGAAAAACTGATCGTTGATGAGGTTAAGAATGAAGCTTTGAAACAATTGACAATGAACAATTGACAATTGACAATGCGCAAGCGAGAAACGTGCTTGTGACTCTTTAGAATTATCAATTGTCAATTCTCAATTGTCAATTTGTAAGCCATTAGTAACCAATAGCAGACCTATAAACTTCCGAATATCTTTCGGCAACTTCTTCCCAATCATACTTTTGGGCATTTTTTTTACCAGCTGACGATAGCTTAGACCGTAGCGACGGATCTTTGACCAATCTACCAATCGCCTCAGCAGCCATATCAATATTATCGGGCTTAACTAAGATTCCATTCGTTCCATTGTGGACTATGTCTGGAATTCCTCCAGTCTTTGTGCCGACTACAGCACATCCTGCAGCTTGTGCTTCCAAAAAGACGTTCCCCAAAGCTTCTGAACGCGAAAGTCCGCAAAAGATTTCTGCCTGAGCATATTCTTTGTAAACATCAGGCACAGGAACGTACCCCAGGAAATGAACGCGATCGGAAATCCCTAAATCTGAACTTAGTTTTTTCAGAATTTCTTTCTGAGAACCATCACCAACTAATTTCAAATCCCATCTTAAGTCTTTTTGTTTTGCTAAAGCCTGAAGCAATATATCAACTCCCTTTTGCGGCTCAAGTCTTCCCACAAACAATATTCTTCCTTTAATTTTTTCGTACCACCCAAGCGCATTTTCTATTTCTTCTGAATTCACCCCATTGGGAATAAGAACAACATCATTCCTTCCAACTGATTTTGCATAATGAACAAGTGCAGAACTGATTGCAGTTACTTTGTGCGGTGATTTTGTAATTTCTTTTTTCTTAAAACTTCTGTTTGTCGTTTGAAGAGTTAGAATTCTTTTAGCTTTGAAAACTATTACTGAACTATGTATTAGTGCCTGCCCGGCAAATGTCTCCAGAATTCCATGAATAATATCCGGCTTAAGCTTCCTGGCGGCTAATGGGGCTAGGAATGGAAACAGCCACTTATCGAACTTAGAACCAAACCCTACTCTGATGATAGGAATATGCCCTTTGAGCATATCCTTCTTTGGAAGCTTCCGGCTAAGTCGTGATGTAATGATTGTGAAATCAAAATCGTGCTTGAGCCTAAGCGGCACTTCCTCCGCACAAGCCTCTGCTCCGCTTCTGAAAGGTGTAAGGAATGCCGAATAGATGACGATTTTTGGTTTCATGAGGTAAATGAATCAAAAAGTTCCTGATACTGCCTCCCAACAACCTTCCAATCAAACACTTCCTCGATTCTTTTACGCGCGTTCTCACCCAGCGATTTTCTCTTCGCAGTATCTTCTATAAGTTTCCTTAGGTGTGATTTGAGAACTTCGCGATCACCAGGGGGATAAAGCATTCCGCTAACTCCGTTTTGAATTAAGTAACGATTCCCTCCTACTTCGGTTGCAATACATGCACACTCAGCTGACATCGCTTCCATAAGAGCATTGCTAAGTCCTTCTGAATAACTTGGTAAGACAAATATCTCTGAGTTACCAAGAATTTCTGATACATCATCACGAAGCCCTGTAAACACAACCTCATCACGATACTTTCTGACTAGCGGATGCCCCTCTTTGTACCAACCTACAACTTGAATCTTTATATCCGGATATTCTTTTTTGATTGCAACTGAGGAAGCCAAGAAATCATCAACTCCTTTCACCGATTCAAGTCTGCCAACATATGTAATTGTCATCTGCCCCTCCGACTTTTCTAACCCTAGCCCTGACCCTAACCCTATTCCAGTCGGTATCACCTCCGTCTTCCTCTTAATCATCAGAATCTTGAGTATCTTTTCGGATTGCGGATGGAAGGTAACAACTTTCGAAGCAAATAGAAGTATCAACCACCCCGCAGTCCACGCATAAATCGCTGCACACACTTTTGGCATCAAACTTCTAGGCCACCATGTAATTCCAACCAGTGCATCCGTGAACAAAATGACTTTCTTCCCGGTTAATCTGAGTAAGATCAAAGAAAATGATGACCAAAACAAAATCTTATTCACAACAATCACATCCGGCTTTTCTTTCTTGATGATGCGCCTGACGAATCCCGTAAATCCAAAAGCAATTCCATAGTTCCATGGGTCAGGGATGAATATGTCTTTGATCCTATGGATTTCGAGTGTCTCTGATATTCTCTCAACAGTCACTCGTCGCTTGTCGCTTGTCCCTCGTCCCTTTTCGACGAGTGACAAGTGACGAGTGACCAGCGACTCCCCGCATCCCATACACACCACCACCACCCTGTATCCAAGCCTTTGCCAAAGCTCAGCAAGTTTGACCGTGCTCACCATCCAGCGGTGCGGCTCCTTCCAATAAGGCGAAATTAATAGAATAGTCTTCATCTGTCATATATTAGAGCAGAATGGAAAATGGAAAATGGAAAATGGAAAGTAATTTTCAATTTACCATTTACAATTTTCCATTATTCAGAGTCCTCCTCATCCAATCCCGAATCCCTAAGAGCAATTTTCCTGACGATTCTCGTCTGTCTCTGCTCCATCTCTTCTAACCGCATAACCAGATAGAACACAATGAAAAATAGAACACCAAAGAATGTAATGAAGACGGCATTTTCTCTATCTTTGATTCCGGTTACCGCGGACACCCAGTTCATCAAGTTCGGGAACATGGCAAGCGAAGCTACAAGTCCCCAGAATAAAGTCCACAAAATTCCCTCCCACATAGTTTTCTTTTTTCTACTTACCAAACTCCACGCATAAACGACTGCAATGACTGCAATAACCGGAGCGATAATTTGGTAGAAGGTTAGATCCATTATCTAAGAAAAGAACGAAGTAAAACCTTAAGAGCCGTCTTGATCCCATTCGCAAACGACTGCCCCTTTGCAAGAGTGTACTCTGAGTATAGTACTTTTGTTGGAATCTGTTGCATCCTCCATCTGTGCTGTGCGGTTTCGCGGACAATTTCTGAACAAAATTCAAACCCGCTCATTTTTAAATCAATTTCTTCAATCGCTTTGGGGCCGAATGCTTTAAATCCACACTGGCTATCAGACACCCACTTTCCTGTAGTAAAGAATGTGAGAATGTTTCCGCATCCGTTCGCAAATCTTCTTACAAAAGGAATACGGTTTTTTTGTCCGAACCTATTTGCAAATACAACATCTGCCCTTCCCTCTTTTAAAGGCGCAACAAGTGCCGGAATGTCCTCTGGATTATGCTGTTCATCTGCATCAATAGTAACAATGATTTCCGCGCCCATTGCGCGCGCAGCATCAATACCCGTCATTGTTGCAGCTCCTGCTCCGCAATTCTCTACATGTTGAACGAGTGTAGCCCCAGCCTTCTCCGCATTTAAAGCCGTAGCATCCGAAGATCCATCATCTACAACTATTACCTCGGACACGTATTGGCTTACGTCATTGATGACTCCCTCGACTCGGGACTCCTCATTGTATGCTGGTATCACTGCTATGGCTTTCATAGAACAAAGGTTATCGCAGATTAGTTAACAAGTTAACAAGTTTTCAAGTTTTTTTTAACTTGTAACTAGTCAACTAGAAACTTGTTAACTTTACCTAAGGTATAAGAATAAATGCGATTCCCCCTCCCTGATCACTAAGCACAATCTGCAAACCATTAGCAGGATCATTCACCCACTTTAGGAAAGTATCCACTTTCTGGTGCAAGGTCCCATTTGGATCTTTTTCGATGGTTGCAGTATTTGTATCAAACACGATGCTGTTGAACCCGAGCGCCTTTATGCGTTCGAGTAGAAGTTTTCCGTCGCGTTCCTGATACATGCAATTAAAGAGATCCAATTGGTGGTCCTGTATTCCGATAATCTCCAGATTGCGTGGAATAAAGTACGGAATAAACGTTCCCATCCTGTACATGTATGGCCTGTCCGGGAAAACTTTTGCGCGTTCAATAACAACATTTGCAACGTCGTTGTAGTGCGGTACTGTTCGCTCAGTAAGAACATCCGCGGACGCTTTGCCCATAGGATATTCGAGAAGATTTTTCTGCGTCTCGTACTGCCAGGCCCTGAATCCAAACATCATCAACAGTGCTATACCAATAAATACTCCAAGTATTGATCTGCTAATTTTGTCAGGTGCTTTAACAACCATAACTTCGATCAATACAATCAACCCCAAGAAAGTTCCCAACCCATACCACGGAATTCCGTTCGCAAGAAACATCCACTCAACAAGCATAAATGCCGTGCCAAATGTAAACCATCGCAGCCACTTTCCTTTCTTCATCCAAAAGTAAGGAAGTAAAAGAAGCAACGGCAGAAGAAGTAGAACAAACGTGGTTGTAACGTAATAACCTGTGCTATTCAAATTCATCACAGTCCTCCAAGGAAGCGTGAGGTAATGTCCCAACCCCTTCTCGAATCCCCAATATCTATCCAATTCCTCTACTCCTCCGGTTGGTTTACATAGAGGATGCGATATGTCTACAGCCAACTCCGGCGAAAGTTTTCTGACTATATACGGCTCTTTTAAATCGCTTGTCCCATAAGGATCCAGATACGGGGAAATATAGTTGGGAGCTTTTATTTCAAAACTCGGAATAATGTTCCCCTGCAAAATATTGTTATGCATTATCCAAGGCGCAACCGAAAGAATAATTGCCGCACCGAATACGAATGAAGCAATAAAAGCATTTTTGAATCGCTTCCTGTACTTCCATGATGGAATCGCAAATATGACTAAGGCGATGGCAATGCTTATATTTTTTACAGCGCCCTGGGAAATAGGAAATCCTTCCCCGAATATTCTTTCTAATGTCCTTCCAATATTCAAAAGTAAGGCGACTGACATGAATGCGACTCCAATTAATGCAGACCAATGAAGCATTACCCCAAGAAGCACTGCGCCAAGGGCTACAAAAACCATGACTGCAGTAAATTTGATTGCGAATGCGAATCCGGAAAATATTCCGGCAGCAATAAGCCATGAAAGCGAATTTGATTTTTCCGATTCCTGATCTTCCGGCGGGAAAAGATAAATAAATACACAAAGTACGCTAAGTGTACCCATAAAGAAGACAGCGTTATCAATCTTCATGTCCGCAAACGAGAAGTGCCCCACCATTGGCAATGTGTAATACATTAATGCAGAAAGTATCCCTTTGCCCTCGCCCAAATAGGTGCGGGCAAAAGTATAGATTGCAAAGACTGCCAAAAGTCCGGCACTCCAGTTGATCATCATAGAAACCGATGCGCCCAAAGCTGTACTATAACCGAATAGTAGATAACCAAGAGATGTTACATACTCCCAAAAGAACGGAGCCATAGAGAATATGAAGTGGCCGTAGCTAACCATTAGTCTTGGTCGATTCAAATAGCTTCCCAAGTCATCCCACCCAATCGGGAACGGTCTTATTACCGAAAGGAAATTGAATGCAACGTATGTGAGCAAAAGCCATGAAAGTAAAATAACCGGATCTTTCCATGACCTATCAAACTGCCACGAGGTAAACAGGAATTTCTTTATCCAATATCGCGAGTGTTTGAATCCTATTAGAGGAATGATTCCGAGTAGAATCCAGCCGGCAGGCTTCGTAAACAGCGGCAAGAATTTCGCATGCAGACTGATAACTGCCATAAGCCACAAAATTGCAATTAGAAAACACGCTCCTAAGCTGACGCTTAACATAGATTCCAGATATAGCTTTTTGGGTTTAAGCCTCATCCAACTCATCGCCATCCTTCCAAGCACCATCATCTCGAAAAATAGGAGCAAGATAAAACCTGCAAGAGGAATGGCTTTTGTAAAGAAGGACATATGTATGCATCCGTGTTTGAGTTTGTACGATCGCGCCCCATTATCGTACTGCCCCTCTAGATCCAGACATCCTTTCTCGTTTAAATGATCGAAGTTTGCTTTAAGTACAGCAAGTCCTTCTTCTCCGGTATTTTTATAAACCTGAGGAAGAGGCTCAACCATTCTTCTGGGCGGCGTATCTCCATGTTGATAATTGACTACTACTGAAAAGATTAACCAAAGTGATGCAATAAATGCCAAAACAATATACCAAGGCCTCATCTTAAAGCGGAAACGCATTTTCCCCGTTGTAAAAGCAATCCACCCAAGCCATAAAGCATATATACCCACACAAATTACCGCATACCACTTTATTGGAGCCATCCTCATGAAAGTTCGTTCAAGAATAGGCCAGAAGCTATGAAAACCTCTGCATAGTGGAGCATTGCCATTGCAGATCTTAAGAAGTTCATCAAATACGGGGCGCTCCATCAGAACAATCCCGTGATACGGCACTCCCATATAATAGAAGAGCGTGTATAGACCCCAAATTATTAACGCTGCCAAAAAGGCTATGGATAGGATTTGAATGGTTTTGCGTTGCATGGATCTAGATTATCATAAAATCTGATTAAAGAAGCAGAAGAATCAGAAGATTCAGAGGAATCAGAAGAGAAATACTGTATATTCCGTATCAGTGAAGTCCTCTAACTCTTCTGCTTCCTCTGCTTCCTCTAGTATGTCGCTCGATCTAACTAAAATACGCTCGCAATTCCCCATTTTAGAGGAAGTCATCTACCTAGATAACGCAGCTACGGCCCAAACTCCACAGATTGCGATTGATGCAGTATCTGAGTTTTATGAGGAAAGTAACGCAAACGTTCACCGAGGCTTACATCCACTGGCGGAGAAGGCAACGGAAGCTTATGAGGATGCGAGACAAACAGTCAGTAAGTTTATTAATTCTAAATATTCCGAAGAGATTATCTTCACAGGCGGAACAACCGAAGGCATCAATTTAGTTGCAAGAAGTTTGGGAGAATCTGAACTTAAAGAAGGAGACAAGATTGTTCTGACCACTCTGGAACACCACAGCAACATAACTCCATGGTTGCAACTTAAGAACAGAACTGGAGCTGAGGTCAGTTGGATTGATATTGATGATGAAGGTAATTTGAAAATGGATGAACTTGATTCAATCCTTGATGAAGGAAATGTTAGCTTAGTTTCTGTAACAGGTTTAAGTAATGTGATCGGAGTTCGTCCGCCGATCGAAGAAATAATCAAAAAAGCTCATGCTGAAGGCGCGAAAGTTCTGATCGATGCCGCGCAACTCGCCGCACATCATCAAATCGACGTGCAGAAACTGGATTGCGATTTTCTGGCATTCTCTGGACATAAAATATACGGACCAATGGGAGTTGGAGTGCTTTTCGGAAAGAAAGAATTACTGGAATCCATGCCTCCATTCCAAACAGGAGGAGGAATGATTAGGGATGTTTCTAAAGATGGATTTATTTGTGCAGATCTTCCGGAAAAATTTGAAGCAGGCACTCCGCCGGTAGCTGAAGCTGTCGGGCTTAAAATCGCAATTGATTGGCTTAATCAGTTTGATTGGAAAGATATCGAGGAGCATGAAGACAAATTGATTCAATTGGCAGTTAACGAGCTTGGCAAAATCAAAGAACTAACTCTGCTCGGTTCCAAAAATTCTTCCGGATCCTTAAGCTTCACAATAAAAGGAATCCACCCGCATGACCTGACTGATATCTTGGGTGAAAAAGGAATCTGCCTCCGCGCAGGACATCATTGCGCTATCCCTCTTCATGAAAGACTTAAAGTCGAAGCATCAACCAGACTCAGCATCGGCATTTACAATACCGAAGAGGAGATTTTGAGAGTTAGACCTTCTATCGAAGATGCAGCTAGAGTATTTTCGTAGAGCAATTGGCAATTAGCTATTGGCTATTGGCCAATAATTAACAAAGCCAATTGCCAAAGGCCAAAAGCCAATTGCGTTCAAGTGAAAAATCTACCAACCTAACACCACCATGGATCTATATACAGAGAACATCCTCGACCACTTCAAGCACCCCCGCGGAAAACGAGAGCTTGCGGACCCTACCGTTTCGCACGAGGAAGTTAACCTTGCATGCGGAGATAAACTGACTATTCATCTTGCTATTGAGGATGGGGTAATCAAGGAAGCCGCATGGGAAGGCTCGGGTTGTGCGATTAGCTTGGGTGCAATGTCGATCTTGTGGGAAAAATTGGAGGGAATGCCTGTAAAAGAAACGGCTGAAATGACAGCCGAGGATATTATAGAAATGCTCGGAGTTCCGATTAGTAAGAGGAGAATGAAGTGTGCTCTTTTGTGCTTGGAAGGGGTTAAGAATGCCTTGAAATGATTGACCAATGTAAATTTTAGTTTACTATTTACACGACCACAAACTTAAACGTATTTCGGTCACACCGTCCTTTCTATCACACAGGAGATTTGACATGTACGTTGACAAAGCCTCCGGCAAGTACCGTGACATTACCCTAATGCCCGACCAGGACTATCACTGGCTTATGTCGGCCCTGCGACATGGAGGCGAGCCCCTGACAATGCGCATTCGGAAAAAAGTAAGCCCCCAAGGCGCATACGAAGACCTCGTCCTGATGGTGCACTCTGTCCAAAGGACCACACCACCTCCTGGCAGTAGTAATGCCGACCAGGAATGCTACTTGGTGAAAGGGTGCGCCGAAGACACAGTGATGGAGACACTTATCGATATCGGACCGGACAAAAACGGCCGGACCCCATCGGCGTGAACTCCGCGTCGAGAAGGGACTCTCAAATCGCCGACTGGCTTCAGCCGACGATTTTGTTATTTGACCTCACCCCCTAACCCCCTCTCCTCTGAGGAGGAGAGGGGGAACTTGTTAAATGCACCAATTAATGTAGTATCGGCTGTCCTATGTATGAAGAAACTAAAGACAAACTGCGCAGAAAACGAAAATGTCATTTTACCAAGAAACTAAGAAAGAAAATGACTCCAGAGGAAATAATTCTCTGGCAAGAGCTTAGAAATAGAAAATGTGGTGGTCTGAAGTTTAGGAGACAGGTGAACATAGGACCTTATATTGCTGATTTTCTTTGCAAGGAACACGGTACAATAATCGAATTGGACGGGAAAATACACGATAAAACAGAACAGAAGGAGCGGGATATTAACCGTGATGAATACTTGGAAGAACTTGGCTACAAAATACTTAGAATAACCAATGAAGAACTTCTGAAATCTATCCCTACAGCATTAAAACGCATTCATTCATTTACAACTAATAAATTAGCTCCCCTCTCCTGCTCACAGGAGAGGGGCCGGGGGTGAGGTCATATTTTCCAATACCCCCCATACCCCCCCGGAACTTTATAATCAAAAGCACACGCAGGAAGATTCGTCGTGAATTCAGTTTTAAGTGTGTTCATAAGCTCCTCATCCGAAGTGAAATCTTCCCAAGTTGGATCTATAAATATAAATTCTGACTTTTTGATGTTCTCAAACGTCTGCGCGCGGAAATGTTCCGACTGATTATCTCCAAATGAGCGGAAAGCGGACCACCCCATCTGGAGAGGAAGATGATCCGGCAACAAGAAGCCTGCTCCAATGCCAATGTAAGGATTAAACCCGCACTTATCCATCATCACATCCAGTTCTTCAGTTTTCTGCATACTTGCAATGTAGTTTTCGTTTTCTGCCCTAACCTTATCGCTCCTCTCTTCCCAATTAATACCCGGTAAAATGAATGGAATTAACGCAATTAGTCCAACAAGCACACCCGAGGTAATTCGCATCTTAGAATTTTTTAATTTTGGAAGTGCGATCAGGAACAATAGGAAAACGGCCGCGCAAAGAGGTGCGATATTAGTTCGCTGATAGATGTTGAAATGCGACGCACCTGCTGCAAGCGATACCGGATAGAACGCAAGTATGGCAACGAAGATGTGAGCTATGACTTTTCTATTAATTCTAACTAATTCCAGCAAGCTCGCAACAAAAGCTACTAACGAAACCGCACATATCGCGTAAACGTAATCTGAATATTGAGCGATCGTATGTTCAAGTTCCGTCTTATTGAGTATGTACGCAATGAAAGTGAGATTAAACACAATCATTCCGCTTGCTGAGCATACAAGCACCGATACTAATTCCTTCCACTTTGTAATTTCGGACTTTAATAACGGAACACATGCAACCAAAGCTCCAAACGCAATTCCAAATAATGGAAGAATGAAGAGATGGCTCAGGTCCAGCATCAAAATCCATCCATGAAGTCCACGCATCCACAAACTCCCTAATTGATTAGTTTGAATTCTGACTGAGAACGCATCAGGTAAGTAAATACTTAAGTACGACCCGAGGAAACCGAGTAAAAGCATTATCAAAGTACCAAGTGCGAATGCAATCGCACATGGAATTACAAAAGACTTGACGAAGAACTTAATATCCTTCGAAAGGATCATGCTGACTGCAACGAGTGGGAACAAAAACTGCTCCCGCATTCCCATAGAGGCCGCGATGAATATGGAAGCGAGGATTATTCTAAGTGGAGTCATCTTCTTCGTATCCCATGCAACAACCAAGACGTACATGATTGCAAAAGGCACTCCGAATGACTCAGCCTGAAGTCCAACTATCCTCTCGACTGAGTATATCGAGATAGCTCCGCCGAATATCAGAGCTGTACAAACTCCGACTGTTTTCAGAAAGACTGACGATTCCTTTAGATTTCTGATCGCAAACCATACAAATGAAATCGGAATCAGGGCAAAGCAGACGATTTTAAATATATTCAGAGGTATCTCGTTATTGGCGATGAGGAGCGAAATCGCATTCAAGAATAAAAGCCCCGGAGGCTTCATTTCAAA
>NYYU01000044.1 GCA_002685955.1 Parcubacteria group bacterium
AAAGGTAATTATTTTCATTAACAATTATCCCTTTAACGGACTTAATCATTAAATTATTTAAAGTTTACCAATTCTTACCAATTGCGGCATCACTTTTAAGACTTATAAAAGTTGGACCATTTTTTTTATAGCTCTGATATATGGCTGCTTCGGTTTCATCGCCATTTTTAGGAAAAAAGGATTCTATATTTTTAAAAAGTCTCATAAGTCTTTCGCCATCAAGTTCTGCATGGCTTGGTCCAAGAGTTGGATAATCTGCAAAACCTACTAAATTCACATTCACATTTTGCTGATCAATGTCCAACTTAATTTGCTCAAAAGGTCGCTCAATAAGAAAAGGTGTGATCGTATAAACCCAGGGTTTTAAACCTTCTAAAGCCATGCCTGCAGATACACTTATAATGCTCTGCTCACAAATTCCTAAATTAAAAAATCTTTTAGGATGTTCTTTTCTGAATTCGTCGAAAACTCCATAGCCAATATCGCCAACAAGCAATATTATTTTGTCGTCCTTTTTGGCTAATTCATTAATAATTTTTCCAAACCGTCTTCTCATTTAAGGCCCAATCTCTTTTTTCCAATTTCTATATCATTTTCTTTTAATTTTCTTGCGTGCCATATTGGATCATCTTCGAACTCTTTGATGCCTTTTCCCTTAATTGTATTCATAATAATTACTGAAGGTTTGTCTTTCTTGTTTTTCTTTTTAAAAGATGCAATCAGTGATTTAAATGAGTGACCATCTTTAACTTCTGTGCAGTTCCAATTAAATGCTTTAAATTTGCTTGGCAAATTTTCAAGGGGCAAAGCATCTTTTAATCTGGATAACGCTTGTATTTTATTATAATCAACTATCACCACAAGATTATCTAGTTTGTGCTTTGAAGCAATTAATAAAGATTCCCAAGTAGTTCCCTCTTGGCACTCTCCGTCGCTTATCATCACATAAATCTTTCCAGGAATTTTTTTCTTTTTTCTAGCAAATGCCATTCCTGTCGCGATAGGAAGTCCGTGTCCTAAACTTCCTGTAGTACAATTTATCCCGTTTTTTTTATCTAATTCTAAATGTGTAGTTAATTTAGGATTCAAACCTCTATCTTGAAGTAAAATGCACAATGAATAAGAAGCATGAGCTTTGCTAAGAATAAACTTATCTTCTTTTTTCATTATAATTTCATAAAGAGTTAAAAGCATTTCAATCATAGAAAAGCTCCCCCCTAAGTGAGCTTCTCCTTTTTTGATAAACGCAAGAAATGTATCTTGTCTAAGTTTTTTAGCTTTATTAGCTAATTTTTTATAATCTATATTAGTAACTATATTTTTCATTTTAAATTGAGTGATTGCATCTTTTTTATATTAAAATATTTTTCATCTGTTAAAGAATTTGGTAATAGATCTTTTTTAAATGCTAATTTAAGATCATTTACAGCATCTGAAATTGTTTTTTTAGGCTCAAAACCTAGAATTTTTTTTATTTTTTTTGATGAAATATGATAAGAACGATTATCATTTGAAAATGAAGATTTTATATTAACATCATCTCCAATGACTTTTTTTACTGTACTGGCTAATTCTAAAACTGAATAATTATCGTAACCTGCATTAAATATTTCACCAGAAACTTTAGATTTTGGAGCCTCAATTAAAATTTCATAAGCTCTTGCCATATCTTTAATATGAATATTTGGTCTTAACTGCGTTCCTCCAAAAACAGTTATTTCTCTTTTATGATAAGCCAAATTGGTTAAAATATTTACCACTACGTCTAACCTTTGCCTTGGTGAATAACCACAAACCGTAGCAGGCCTAATTGTTATAGGTGTAAAATTCTCCGATTCGTATTTTTTAAGTATTATCTCACAACTGACTTTATACTTTGAGTAGTCTGTTAATGGTTCCAAAGACATAGTCTCGCTAATGTCTTTCTCTTTTTTTATTCCATAAACTGAAGATGTAGATGCATAAATAAATCGTTCAACTAAATTCTTTTTAGCAATTTCAACTAAAGGGGTAAACGCATCCAAATTTATAGATTTTCCAAGTGTGGGATTAAGTTCAAAACTAGGATCATTAGATATACATGCTAAGTGTACAACAACATCATGGCCAGGCAAAACTTTGTTGAGTAATTCGGTATTTCTTATATCACCTTTTATAATTTTTAAATTAGAGTTTTCTTTTAAGACATTTTCACCGAACATCATAAGATCAAAAACTGTAACTTTATGACCTTTTGCTAGAAGATAAGGAGTCAAAATAGCTCCAACATACCCTGCGCCACCAGTAATAAATATTTTTTTCACTATATTAAATTCTCTTATTCCAAAGAAATTGTTCTTTATCTGGTTCGCGCCAATTTTTCCCAAATCTTTTTTCCAAATATCTTTCTGGATTAGAAGGAGACATGAAAGTTTTCCCGTAAGCTTTAACTGGTTTTAAATTTTCTAAATCTTCAATAGGAAATCTATTAGTGTCCGTTCTAGATTTATCATAAGTTTGTCCTTCCCACATTTCAACTCCTTCTATCTTTTGCTTTCTAAAAAATTCTACATCAATCAAAATCCCCTCTAATATAATTTGTAATTTTTGCATTTTGTCACCTGCGGCTGGTCTTGCTTTTACATAAGGCGAACCATGACTTACTAATAACGGAATTGAATCTAATAGTTTTGGAATCTGATCTTGTTTAATTCCTAAATCTACATCATGTGGTCTACCCGCAAAAGATTCTTGCCTAATTGCTCCCAAGAGGGATCCATCGACCAAAAAGAAATCAATTTTTTTTTTTTCTAAAATTTTCAAGAATTTAAGCAAAGCATGAATTGTACGAATATGTTGTGATGGTAAACGAAAGTACGCTGGATATTTAAATTTTAAAAAAATGCTTTTTAATATAGGTAAAAACTCTTTAATAATTTTAACTCTTATAGCTATAATTTTATTTTTGTAAGACAAAGATTTGTTTGGAGAAAGCTTTGATAAAATTTTCAATATTAATTTCTTTGTTAGCCTATGTAACCAACTTTTTTTCTCTAAGTGTAACAACTTATATTCTTTGCTACTATCTGTTTTGGGATGATTTTCCATTTTTTGACTAATATTTCTTTATTAAAATTAAATTTTGCATTGAAAAAATACTATTTAAGTAAATGTTCTATACTCTTTAAAATTTTTATTTTATTAATAGCTTCCTTATTACCTATTGTTTCAACTGAATCTGCCGCCGCTAACGAACCAATCAATAACGCCAATTTTTCATCAAATTTAAATTTTAAACATAAAGCAACTACAGATAGCATGGAATCGCCGGCACCGATTTTATCAACGGCCTTTTTCGCAAAAGCATCTGCTAAATCAAATTTATTATTTTTCCTGTTATAAAAAATTGATCCATCTATGCCCTTAGTAACAATCATATTTTTTACTTTTTGACTATTTGCTAATCTTTTCATTAATAATTTAATATTTCCATTTTTGTCTCTTAGTTCATGTCTGATTTCCTTCTCATTGATAATCATACAATCAACATTTTTATATTTTCTCATGCTATGATAACCCACATTTGCTGCATTGATTTGAGCATTCAATGCTAAATATTTTGAATTTTTACAGATAATTTCAGAACTTTTTTTAGAAATCAAACCATGACCATAATCAGATACAATTGTTAGATCATGTTTTGGTATTAATTTTCTAAGTTTATCATTAAATAATTTTTCTTCTGATTTTTCTAAAACATCATCATTTATCTTATATACGCCAAGAACCTTGTTGTTAGTAATAATGTCTAAAAATCTTTTCTTTAAAATTGTTGGAGAATTCTTTTTTTTTATGTAATCAAAATTTATTTTCTTAGGTAAATTTTTCTTAATTTCATTTAAAAACTCCCCTTTTTCCCCTACCATGCTCAACAAGGTGATTTTGTCACAAAATTGTGATACATGCCTTGATATCGCCCCTGCTCCACCTAAATATTGTTCTGTTTTTAAATCTCTTAAAACAAGAACAGGTTCCTTACCAGATTTACCTAATGCATCACAAAAAAAATATTGATCAATAATTGTTTCTCCAATAATTAAAATTTTTAATTTTTTAAAATTTTCAATTAATTCTCTAATTTTTAAAAAAGAATATTTTTTTTTTATTTTATTAATTGCTATTTTTTGTTCAGGTGAACAAATTTGGTTAAATCTATTTATTAAATTGCTTGAACTAAAAGTAATCCCTTTTGTGTAAACAATTTTTCCTCCATTTTTTTTTAGAGTATTAATCTCATTAATAATTTCACCTGAGATATCATTTTTATGTAATTTATAATCTGGGCCTTTACAATAAATGTTTGGTTTTAATCCTTTTATTGCTGAAACGGCTGTTGGACTTTTGTTTAACACAACATAGTCAACCACATCCAATTCTGCTAATGCCTTAAGCCTATCTTCTTCGTTAAAAGCTGGTCTATTTGGTCCTTTATTCACATATTGATCAGAAGTAACAGTAACAACAAGAATGTCGCCATGATCTTTTGCTTCATGAAAATGATTTATGTGTCCTATATGTAATAAATCAAATACACCATGACAAAGAACTACTTTTTTTCCTTTGGCTTTTGATTTTGAAACAATTTTTTCTAAAGCCTTAATCTGAAGAATTTTTTTCATATATGTTGAAAAATATTTATCTTTTTTTTAATAGTTTAAACCAAATTCTTGTCGCTTTTTTTATACTTTTAGGAGTCCAAACAGGTGCTTCTTTCCAATAATCAATTTTACTTAAAAGTTCTTTTACTCCTTTTTCTATTTTAATTTTAGGCTTCCATTTAAGATCTTTTTTTATTTTTGAGATATCTGCAAGAGATCTGTCTGGTTCACCTGGCCTCTTTGGTATATGAGTTCTCTTGCCACCAATAAGTTTTGCGATTTTATTGACTGTTACTTCTTTTCCACTCCCTACGTTATAAATTTCCCCAACTTTTTTAGATTGGGCTGCTTTAATAATTGCACTAACCAAATCATCTACGTGAACAAAATCTCTTGTTTGATTTCCATTTCCTACAATAGTTAAAGGTTTATTTGCTAACTTTTGAGCAAAAAAAACACCGAAAACCGCTCCATAAGCTCCGGAAGTTCTAGATCTTGGACCGTATGTATTAAAAAAACGAAGTGAGATAGCAGGAAAATCAAAAATTTTTGCCCAGTGCATAACAAATTCTTCAGCTTGCCATTTTACAAATGAGTATGGGTACATAGGTTTAATTTTTTCATTTTCTTTTGTTGGAAATTTTTTTGGAAAACCATAGCAACTTGCCGAAGCAGCATAAATAAATTTTTTGATTTTTTGATTTTTAGCTGCTTTAATAACATTCACTGTTCCAATTACATTGGATTTAAAATATTTGTGAGGATTTTCTATACTTGGAACAATGTCGGCAATTCCGGCTAAATGAAAAATGTAATGAACTCCTTTAAAATATTTATCCAATTTTCTATTTTCTGAAATATCTACTTTTATAATTTTTATATTTTTTCCAGTATGGTGGGATAAATTTAATTTTCTGCCTGTACTAAAATTATCTAGAACAATCACCTTGTGACCCATTTTTACTAGCCGATCAACCAGATGGCTGCCGATAAAACCTGCTCCGCCTGTAACTATTGATTTCATTTTAAGTTATTGAAATAACACTTTTTCAATTCTCTTTATTAGTTTTTCGTGTTTATTTAATTGTCCCATATACCCGTATATGTTGATGTTAGGTAATTTTGAAAGCTGATAGCCATAATAAAAATTTATTATGGCTGATTCAAAATGATTTTGTGATCTAAATACATCATGTTTATATTTATACATATTAAAAAATAATTGCCAATATTTCATCTTTTCAGGTGATGCATCTAAATAAAAATCCCATCCGTACACATTAATTTTTTCTGCAAAATATGACAAAGCACAAAGTATTGGCAATAAAGAGCCGGAAGGAACAAAAAAAGGATAGGGATCGATTAATGGAGGTTTATAAATTTTTTCTATTACTGATATACG
>NYYU01000045.1 GCA_002685955.1 Parcubacteria group bacterium
ATTGCAAATGATAAATTTGCTCTCGCTGCTTAATTAATTTAAGAAAGCGCGGTCTGGGGCACCGGGCAACAGAACGCCCCTTCCTATTTTATAACTATTATTGATGATTCTTTTTACTGTTCCTGTTAGTGTTAAAATGTTAAATAAAAAAAAAGGAGAAATAATCATGATAGGTTTTTTAATATTTGCATACGTAGTAGCGTACTACCCGTCCCAGTAACTAATAAATTTACTGGTCATAATTAATTTAAGAAAGCGCGGTCTGGAGCACTGAACAACAGAACTCACAGGATGACAATACGCCTGTGTGTATTATTATGAGTAAAAATCATGAAATGACTGCAAAAGATAAATTGGTATTAACAATAAGTTTAACAGCAATATTTTTCGGAGTATTTGGCTTGGGGCTTTTGGGATTAATAATTAATTTATTAAATTAAATTTGCCGGAATAACTTTGCGTCTATATTTTCTAACAAGCAAACGAGACAAGCTAATGAAAAGTCCTTTCTTGGTTGCATTTTCTCCGAAAAGAGCTTGGTAGTTTAATATGCCATCAAAAAACAATCGTCTGATACTAGATTTTGTAGACCACTTTCTCCATTCCCAAGCTTGACAAGCCAAATATAATAAACAAAAAAAGCGATTATGTGGTAATTCACATAATTTTCTAACCAGAGGTTCTAAAAAAGGAAATCTCAAAACTAAGATAGATAATTTTTGCAAATTACATATTTTAACAATATCCTTATTACGTTCTGGATGTAAAGCCATCAAACTTAAATGCATGCTGTGAGGTGATTTATCCAACTTTTCAAAATCTTTCTCCTCTATTAAATTTTTACTAAGTGCAAAATCAGTCACGCCCACATAAGGAAATAAAAGCAAAACATACATACCAACGGAGTTTGGTTTAATTTTTTGATTAAGCTTTATAGTTTTCCATGCTTGTTCATAAGTTTCGGTAGGAATACCAAACATATTGAATGTTTGGAAAGGAATTTTATATTTTTTTAATAGTTGAGCACAATTAATTATTTTTTCATCAGGACATCTTCCTTTGTTTAAAACCTTTAAACGAATATTCTCATCTCCAGATTCAACTCCAAAACGGACATTGTCGCAATTTGATGATTTCATAGCCTCAACTTGTTCTTCGTCCACTAATTCTGCTCTGAGATTACAACTCCAAGGCAGATCTATTCTCTCTTTATACTGTTTGCAAAATTCAATAAACCATTTCTTATGGGAATTAAAAGTGGAATCTGTAAACATTAATAATTTTCCCTTAAGCAAACCTCTTTTTTTTGTTTCAGCAATTTCATCTATAAAAGATTCTACTCGTTGATAAATTGTTGACTTTTGACCTGTATAGAGACCAGCAATTGAAGGTACTTCACAAAAAGAACATTTAAAAGGACATCCTCTTGATCCAACAAAAGTTACAAATGGATAATCTTTAAAATAACCATATTTAGAATATAAATCACGATCTGGAAACGGAAGAGCTGTTAGTTCATCGGGCGTTAGTTTTTGCCTGACTTCATTTTTTGTTATATTGTTTTCTTTTTTTACCCACAAATTTTTTATCTTGGAATAATCAACTTTGTTGCTAATGGAGTTGCACAAGTCTAACATTGCAAAATCCCCTTCTCCTCTACAAACTATATCAATGTCTTTATGTCCTATAGTAAGATCCGGATACATTGTTGGGTGAATACCTCCAACAACCTGTGGCTGCTGTACTCCATTTTTCTTTAAAAAGGTTGACATGGATTTTAACCAATTCCATTGTATAGACATACATGAATATGCAATTAAATCTGGTTTAATTTTCTTTATCTCTTCAACTGCATTTTCTTCACTTGCAAATAATATATCTGTGTTATGACCATTTTTTTTAAGCAGAGCTGAAAGCTGCATAACGCCATAATATTCGATCCATACATCTTGCAAAAATAAGACTTTTGCCATATTTATTTCCTAAAAAAAATTATCCCTAGCATCATATTTTTCTTTAATTTAGCAACCTGACTATTAACGGCATTTACCCCAGAAAATCACGCTATTTTTACCAGGTAGATAAGTTCGTATTATAGATAACTTAAAGCTTTTTTCAACTGGATGATGAGAGTATTTACTTATAAAAAAAACTATATATATGATAATTTTACTTTAAAATTATTTTCTAATGACAATTCCTTGGGCAAAACCACTTGTAAACAAAAGAGACATCCAATATTTGAATAAAGCTGTTAATTCACAATGGATAGCTATGGGCGAGTATGTTCATAATTTTGAAAAAAGATTAAAAAAATTTTTAAAAGTAAATTATTTAGGCGTAACCTCGAGCGGCTCAGCTGCAATTAATTTAGCTTATCTTATTCTTGGATTAAAACCTGGTGATGAATTAATTGTTCCAGGTTTCGGATTTTTGGCGGCAGCTAATGTTGCTCAAACTTTGGGCTTAAAAGTGGTTTTTGCCGATGTTGATCCACATACATTTTGCGTAAATGTGGATACTATAAAAAAGGTGTTAAGTAAAAAAACTAAACTAATTGTTGTTACACATACCTACGGAAATATGTGTGGTATGAGTGAGATAGTTTCATTAGCTAAAAGAAAAAAAATATATTTGATGGAAGATGCTGCGCAAGCATTAGGCTCAAAATATAAAGGAAAACAGGCTGGAACAATAGGAGATATTGGAGTTTTTAGTTTTACTGCAACAAAAACTCTTACAACAGGTGAAGGTGGCGCAATTTGTGTTAAAAAAAGAAGTTTATATAACAAACTAATTTTATATAGAAGCTATGGTTACACTAAGAAAAGATATTATTGTATAGTGCCTGGACATAATTTAAGAATGTCAAATCTTCTAGCGTCTATAGGTTTTTCTCAAATGGGTCGATTAAATTCAATTTTAAAAAAAAGAAAAAAAATATATTCTGTATATAAAAGAATTTTAAAAAGTGATAAATTTTCTCTACAAAAATTTGAAAAAAATATATCTTCAATACCTTGGACCCTATCAATAAAGTTAAATAAGAATTTTACTCAAAAATCTAGAAATTCTCTTATTTCTGAATTAAAAAAGAAAGGTATAGAATCAAGAAATGGTTATTATTGTCCAAATGAATTATCAATTTTTAAAAAAAAATACAAATTACCCATTAGTTCAGATTTAAGCAAAAGAGTAATTAGCCTTCCGATATTTGAAGAGTTAAAAGTAAAGGAAATATATTATATCTGCAAAAAATTTAATGAAATTTTAAATAAATGGATTTATCAATAATTCTTCCCACATATAACGAGAAAAATAATATAAATGTTTTAATAAAAAATATATTGGAAATATTAAAAGATGTAGATAATAAAGAGGTTATAGTAGTAGATGATAATAGTCCTGATGGTACTTATTTACATTGCAAAACAGAATTTGAAAAAAATAATCAAATAAGATTAATTTTACGAAAAAATAACAGAGGATTAGCCCATTCGATTGCAGACGGAATAAAAGCTAGTAAAGGAAAAAATGTTATAGTAATGGATACTGATTTGAGTCATGACCCAAAATTAATTCCTCAAATAATCAATCTTAACAAAGACTACGATATAGTAAGTTGTTCACGATATTGCGAGGGAGGATCTATGGGAAATAAATTACATTATTATTGTAGTTTTTCTTACAACTTATTACTTAAGTTTATCTTAAGAACGCAAATCAAAGACAATACCGGTGGTTATTTTTGTATAAAAAAAAATACATTAGATTTGCTGCCATTTGAGAAAATTTTTTACGGTTATGGAGAATATTTTTTTAGACTGCTATATTTTGCTCAAATCATGAAACAATCCATAATTGAAATACCAACAATTTATAATCAGAGAACTTATGGTAAATCTAAATCTAATTTTTTTTTCCTTTTATTTAAATATTTCTTTTCAGCAGTTAGGCTGAGATTTACAACATATAAATAAAATATTATTTAAAATTCTAGGTAGAATTTTTTACAGCTTATCAATGATTAATAAATTTTCTTCTAAATGTTTTAAAATTTTATTAGAAATCGGTTTCGGGTGCAGGCCTATATAAAAGCCTCTATCTTCTATTTCTTGCGCCTTCGGAAAATTTTCATTTTTTGAATTTAAATTATAAATTTTTATACTTGGATGATTAACAAAATTTCCACCAATAACTATTCTTGTTTCTATACCTTGTTTTTTAAGAAAGTTAAAAAACTGTTCTTTTTTTGATAAGTGTTTTTTGTTAATTAAGATTGGCATTCCAAAAGGGCTCGGTTTTATATTTTTTGTAATTTCCAAAAAGGAAAATTGTTGATTCCATAAAGGTGAGTGAGTTAATTGACTTATAATTTTTTTTCTATTTATTGATCTATTTTGCACCAATGAGTTTAGTCTCCTAAACTGACTTAAGCCTATTGCGGCCGATAAATCCAAAGGTCTTAAATTAAAACCAGAATTTATAAAATTAAAACTTGTATCATTTACAATATTAAAATTCGCATTTTTTTTTTTGTTTCCCCTGTTTAATTTTCTGCTCCATCCGTGTGAACGCATTGAATAAATTAAGTCATAATCTTCTTTTGAATTACAAACGATCATACCTCCTTCCCCCGAAGTTATTTGGTGAGAATAAAAAAAAGAATAGGTTCCAAAATCTCCAAAAGTTCCCAAGTATCTTTTTTTATATTTAGCTCCAAGTGACTCGCAAGTATCTTCGACTAGAAAAATATTTCTGGATTTTGCAATTTTGCCAACTTCTTCAATTTGTGTTGAATTACCAAGAACATGAACAGCCACAATTGCTTTCACTTTACTAGTCAATTTTTTTTCAAATTCATGCATGTCCATATTAAAATTATTAACATCTACATCAACAAACTTTGGTTTTAATCCTGCCTGGACAAATGGCCACAATGAAGTTGACCAACACAAAACGGGAATTAAAAACTCACTGTCCCTTTTTAGAAAATTTTTCTTTCTTGGATTAACTAGTGCAAAAGCAGCAAGTAGATTTGCAGAAGAACCAGAGTTTACCATCACCGCATACTTGCTTCCAATATGTTTAGCAAATTCATGTTCAAATTGTTGCGTTATCTCAAGCATGGTTATTTTTCCTGAAAGCATAACTTCCATACCTTTTAAAATATCATTCGTTGAAAACGCATCGTCAATTAAAGGATACAAAATATTTTTGGATAATTGTTTTTTTGAATACTTATTAATTAAATTTTCTAAAAATTTCTTTTCTTTGCTATTCATGATTTTAAAAATTTTTAACTTAAGTGTATGACTAAGTCAAACCCTATCAAATATGTCTCTTGTTTTAAAAATTTTCTTCATTAAATTGCGCTATATCAATTTGTAGTAATTTTAATATTTTTTATTAATATACCCAGCTTTCTGCCATCAGGGCTTTCAAACACTTCGTAAGGAGAAAAAGGATTTTTGAAATTAAAATCAATTTTAATTTCGTTGTTTTTTATAAGTTTTTCACTAATTAAAATTTCAATTTTTTCATCTTGATTTTTTTTTACCATTTTTACGTTTCCATTAAACGCATTGTTGACGTATACGTCCAGTTCTAAAATGTTATTTTTTTTTGTGATATAGGGCGCGCAAGAAACTTCTAATTTTAAATCTCCATAATTTTTGTCAGTTCTAAAGAGCAAGGTTGATATTGAACCTTCGGACCAGATACCCGGCTTCTTAAAGTTATGCGACCAACCAAATCCATAATAATTATCGTCATTTTCATAATATAAGCTTTTCTCTTCATTAATTTCTAATAATTTTGGTTTTACGTTTTTAAATGCTTTTTTGTCTTTATCGTTCATTCGTTCTTTTTCAGCTCTAACCATTACCCAAAGATCATCTCTATAAAAGAAGCCAACGTCTTTGTCTTTTAGTAAATGTTTTAAATGTCTTAAATGACCTGTGCTATCGATCACATAAACAGTATTTAAAGTTAATTTTTTTTTGCGGAAATTATCATAATAGTAATATCTTGTTTCTGCGCTAGCTTTTCTTGTTGATCTTCCAAATGCAACAAGATTTGTTTTTTTTATCTTATATTTTTCCATAAGATAAGAAAAATCCCAGAATTTATGTGAATAATTTTTGGGATGGGTTACTCTGAGAATTTTATATTTTTTAAATAAGTCATCCCATATCTGATCCTTTAATCGAATTTCTGTATGGGCAGGTGTGAACATATTAATACGATATTTTATTCCCGCTGAAGTGTCTGCTATTTGAATTATAAAAAATAAGGTAATTATTAATAAGGAGTTCTTTTTGTTAAAACACGAAAAAATTATTAGCATA
>NYYU01000046.1 GCA_002685955.1 Parcubacteria group bacterium
CAAAAAACTGTCCATTCTCATACAACCAAGGCTGCTGATTTTATCTGCTGACACATAATCATATTCTATACACAATTGTCTGTCAGATTCGCTTTGGACTATCATGTGGCTTCCCTCAAATTTTGCTAAACTCTTAAACAAACTTATCATATGATTTCTAGTAAATGCTGAAGCTATAAATCTACTGTCACGGCTTAGTAAAATATGAGGGATCCCTATTTTCTTTGAGACGCTACCCCAATCAACATCCTGTAAATACACAATATGAGGGCTGATAACGCACTTAATTCCCAGGTTTTTATATAGTTTTGGGAGAAAACCATACAACCACCCCCTATGTGCTTTTTTGTGTTGATAACATTGATCATCATCTTCAATATATCTAGTTAATTTATTTGCATCATAGCAGCAAGTTTTCTCGTATTTATAGAAGAAATAAAATAATCTAGCTTGCCAATGGTACGGTATCTGCAATATCCTTAATTCTCTGCTGGCCGCAAGACCTTCCGGATCACCTCGAAATGCATAAGCACTCAATACCAATACGACAATTTTACCATCATTTAATTTCTTTGTAAAACGTACAGTTTTTCCTTCAGCAGTAATCTCTTCTATAACCTTTGAATAAAACCATGCAATCAAACCATACCACTTATTGGAAATGGCCAGTCTGCCGATGCTATAAAAAAGAATTCTGGCAATCTTTTTCATAATTTGCTCTACCTTTGCCGAAAACCTCTAAAACTGGAGTCGCTCTCTAAATATAACTTTTTTGCAGAATCCAATACATTAGATAACTGGTTGTTATAATAGTTCTTAATGAGTCTGGAGTTTACTTCAAGTAAGCATTGATGAAAATCATCATCACTTAATTCCGTAAAATTTGCCGTAATCAGATCCGAATTAACATGTTTATTCTCATAAAAATCCTCACAATCATTTATTAGCCTTTTTTCAATAGCAGTATAATATAGTGGAGAACCTGGATATGGAGTTACCGGTTTAATAGTACGCAACTGTGCTCCGTCACCATAGTTTAACAAAAACTCTACACCTTTGTTTAACGTTTCCTTGTTGTCTCCGATATTTCCAAAGATTATATTTAATCCAGGACTAATTCCAACAGCTATTGTGTTTTCAACACCCTCAATAATCTGTTTTGTTGTTAATCCTTTTTTCATATTTTGCAAAACAAGATCGTCCATAGCCTCAATCCCATAATTAATAAAGACACACCCTGCTTGTTTCATTAATTTAAGGACATCAGGCTTTGCATAATTTAAACGGCCATTACAGTTCCAACGAATTTTAAGATTAGCCTTTAAAAAAGCTTCACATAATCTTATAGTCCTTTCTTTTGAGGACATTAAGAGCTCATCAGATAAACAAACGTATGTAATACCATAATCTTTTTTTAAAAGATTTATCTCTTCTATGATATTTTCATTACTTCTCTGCCTAAATCCCTCATCCATCCTATAACAAAAAGTACACTTAAATGTACAGCCTCGCCCAGATAATAAAGGTAACACAAAATCAGTTTTACTCGTACCTGGCATTGGCCTTATTAACCTGTAATAATTAATAGGAAATAGACGGTACGCGGGAAATGGAATAGTATCAATATCTTGTATTAGAGGCCTTTCATCATTTACTACAATATTTTCACCCTCCCAATATGCTATTCCTTTTACGTGAGATAATGATTTGTGGCTTGCTATAACATCCATCAATTCTATAACTGTTATTTCACCTTCTCCAATAACAACTACATCAGCTTGAGTTTTTTTTAGAAAATATTCAGGCTCCGGGGAAGGACAAGAACCTCCTATTATATAAAATGGCCTTTGCTTGGACTTATTTATAGCATCTGATATTTTTAATAGCTTTCTATATTGATAATACCCACCAACAGCGCCTACACCAACAACATCAAAATGATTTTTATCTAAATAATCTGTAAGGTGCTCACAAGGGTAATGGTTCACATTTTGATGATATATTTCTACATGGTATCCTTTCTCTAGTAACACAGCAGCAATATATGCTATACCCTGTGGAAACCAATCTGTATACTGTTCCGTATCTTTAGTTATAAGAAGAACTCTCAATTATACAACTCCATTTTCTATAAATATCTCAGCTAATTTAAGATCCAAATCCGCATCTATAATTTACTATTGGTTCGTATATAATAATTGCAGAGGATTTTCCCCTTTCTTAGTTTTCTGATTTATCAGGCAATTTCGTAGTTTTTGTGCTCAACCTATTCTTTAGCTTATAAGTATTCTTGTGTTCGTGCCTAACTAACATAATGAAGCCTCTTTTGATTATAAGGTCTTAAAGATAGTATAGTTTCAACTATCTTATTAGATACACCAGGTTTTCCATATAAATCACTACATTTATATCTACCATTTGAAAGCTGTTTTTGTATCGCCAATAAAATATCATTCTTTCTATGTTCAACCCTTATAACCGACTCACTCCATTCACGACCGTCCTGCCTTGCACCTACTAAAACTACAGGGACCCCGATAAAAGACGCATCTCTCACAAAACTAGACGAATTTCCTACAGCACAGGCAGCATTAGCTAAAATAGAAATATAAACATTCGGTTCAAAATTTTTATACATGTGAATGGGATAGCCTTTGTTGCATTCACGAAAGCTACGAATATCTCTAGATATTCTATCTGAAAAAGGATCAATATTAGGCCAAAGCACTATTGCTTGTTTCTTAGTCTCCTTTACAGCATCCAGCAGTATTCTCATTTGCGCATTTCTTGAACTAACCTCTGTTGTAACAGGATGATACACGACTAAGATAAATTCTTTTTTAACATCAATATGCCTCCCCATCCCAAGTGTATCAAGAGTTTTAGAAGATAGTTTCTTTGTGGCATTAGTCACCAAATCTACACTGGGACATCCGAGCGGAAACACTGTTTTAGGGTCTTCACCCATTGCTACAACATGTTCTCCGGCACGTTTTGTGGCAGGAAAATGATAATGTGCTAATTTTGTAATTGTATGTCTTGTTATTTCATCAATGGTACCTGACACCTCCCCTCCTTGAATGTGTATCAGACAGATATTTTGGTAAACCGCGGCAATTGCAACGCTTAATACCTCATAACGATCACCTATAATTATTACAAAATCAGGCTTGAGACGGGAAAACACTTGAGTAAATTCAACAATTCCCAACCCTATTGATTTTGTCATGGTAACAAGCTGTGAACCTTCAACCTCAATATATACCTTTTCCTCAATATCAAAGCCATCTGACTTTACAATATCTACCGAAGAACCAAATCTATCAAGAAGCATACTTCCTGTGCAAATCAACTTTAGTTCTGTTTCATTACTATCTTTAAGAAGTTTTAGTACCGGCTTGATACGGCCATAATTGGCACGGTCCACAAGAACTGCAGCAATTTTTCTTTTTTTTGATGAAGTCATTATTTACTATTTAGATAAAACTATGTCTGTTTTCTCAACAATACTTCAGCCCATTCTAAATCAATCGGTTCATCAATGTTTGCAAATTCTCTCTCTATAATAAAAGGTAATGTATTCTCCGTAAAAAACCAATTCTTCTTAAGCAAAGATTCTCGATTTACTACATAACATACTCCGTTTCTCCAATAAAGCGTTTCTAATGATTGACGATTAATTATCTCAGCCCCTCGTTCTTCATAAAAGTCAAGCCTTTTATTATCTTTTATTGTTAACACCTTTGCCGGATGGCATTTTGAATTTAATCTACTAACAGTAACAACAGTATCTGCATGTGATAAGATAAGTTTATTTACTGCACCTTCCAAGTCATCAGATTTGCGCAAAGGTGAAGTTGGTTCGGTTAGAAGAACCACATCAAATTTCTTTCCATAGAACTTGTCTGACTCTAAAAGTGCATGAGTTACAACATTATAAATACTTGACGTATCAGAGCTAAGGCTTTCAGGTCGTAAGAAAGGAACATCAAGACCATATCTTTTACCTTCATCCGCAAACTCTTTAGAATCTGTAGAAATTATCTTCCCATCCAACCATGTTAATTCTGACAAACAGAGACCAGCCAAACCTATTAGTGATGTCCCCATTAATTTACGAAGATTCTTATTTGGTATTCCTTTACTACCATCTCTGGCAGGAACAACAGCAAGAATACTTTTCCCATGCAGCATCAACAATATCCCTTCAAAAGCAAAATTATTTTACTCAGCATAAAGCTATCACAACATACTTCAAGAAACGAAAATGACGTCAATTCCATTGCTAATATGTAAGCCAACTCTTTGCAAGCTTATAGCCACACTGCTGTCGTTTTATTATTCTTTGACAGGACCACTCCCTATGGGATGAATATTATATTTCTCGGCTAATCTTCTTAAGATATCAATCTGCCAATCCCTTAAATCAAGATTATGAATTGTAGCTTTTTTTTTACTCTGGTATCTGTCCTCTCCCGGCACAAGAATCTCATCGACACCTTTAACTTTTTTGCGACTTTTAATAAATGCCAATAAAGCTCTTACCTCATTTTCTATAAGTCCCTTCTCTCTATAAATGTCTTGTTTTAATCCAATAACAATATGTGCTTCCGCCGCTGGTCCTTTTACATCTCTATTCCATGTAAACAATTGTTCGGATGTCAATCCGCCAATCAAACAGGTAGTTAACAGCTCAGTCACAAAAGCGAGACCAAAGCCTTTATGCCCGGAAGTTTCCACATAACCACCCAGAGGTGCGGCAAGCTTATGGGCCTTAATTTCATTAATATCTGTAGTAAAAACTCCATCAACATTAAGATAACTATGATCGGGAATTGGCTTATTTTCATTTTGTGAAACAACAATTTTATTTAATGCATTGACAGATAGAGATGCATCAAAAATTATCGGTTCACCATCACCAATTGGAAAACCAACAGAAATCGGATTGGATCCAACCGCTTTCTCCGCCCCTCCGACCGGAGCTATTATAGGCGGTGTCGAACTAATAAGAATACCAATATAACCTGCTTTCGAAATAGTATATGTTGGCGCTCCGGCCATACCGAAATGATTTGAATTCTTTATTCCAACAATACAAACAGAGCTTTCATCACTATCAAGGACTTCAATAATTTTTCTGGCCGCTAACTCAGTTCCAATTTGACCATGTGCCCTGTCTGCATCTAATAGATAGAAATTATTATTTATTTTTTCTATCTTAATGTCTGGGTTGACATTGATACACTTTTTATCTATTGTATCCATATACCACTCTAGCAAGTTAATACCATGTGTTTTTACACTCCATTCCTCAGCTAGTGTCGTATGCCATGCACAGACATCCGCATATTCCTTCTTAAATCCCCTCTTGAGGTAAAGATCTCTTAGAAATTGTTTTAATCTTTGTGGTTCCATAATTCTTCCTTTTTCAGATTATCTGATCATAAAGAAAGTATCAGCGTATACTTCCTTATTAAGCTTAAATTCCAGAAACAAATCCCCAGAAGATTTGTTCCAGTTAATAATCTGCTCAATTGCCACCCCAATACTATCAGTTGTTTTCGCCTTAATACCAAAGCCTTTCACTATTTCACAATATGAAGTTGGTATTCTAACTAAAGGATCAATGTTGTCTAATCTCCTTATTTTCATAGTTGCAAGAGAAAAATCTGCAAAATGAATAATCAATAGATTTCCATGTGGTCGTTCCATAAGCATACTGAGTTCACCCAAAAACATAGGTAATCCCCCATCACCCGTTAGACAGACAATATTTTCCTGGGGATAACGCAAGGCTAAGCCGATGGCCGCAGGAAGAGCGCTTCCCATATTCCTACCGACTCCGGTAGCAACATACTGAGTATAATGCTCTGTGAGCCAGAAATATTCCGATTGCTTCTGAAAAATACCGTCATCTACTACAACAGTTGTCTTTCCAAATAATTCCTTTGAGGCAAAATGAAGTAGTATTCCCGATTGATTTTCCTCCTGCAAAATAGCTTCTTCTGCTTCTCTCATTAGAGACTGGCATTCCTCACTTGTCCATTTTGGATCACTAATTTCTGATATTTTCTCTCTAATATTTTCAAAAGAATGAATAATATACTGTTTACTCTCAAAGCCGTCTGCCTCGTCATACAATTCCGTATCAAACAGAATCGTATATTTTCCAAAAGGTTTTACCGAAATAACATCGCTATGTCTGAGGTTAATGCCTATAATAAGGTCTGCCTGTTTCAAAATACGTTTTTCCGGTGTATTTACGCCTCCGACACCTGTAAAAACTCTTAAATTATACTCATCCTTTTCGCTAAATAATCCTTTCGCTCCTATAGTTGTTAATTTTGGAATAGGTATTTCTGAAAAAGTTCTAATAACCTCTTCTGCCTGTCCACCCCTTGTAACTGCTGATCCAAAAATTATAATAGGCCTCTCATACTTACGGTCTACTTTGAAATCAACGACTGTATCACAATTTGATATTTTTCTGTCTTGAAACTCATGCAAAGGGTTTTTGCTCATTCTAAGATTAAGCGCTACCGGACCGTAATCCGGTTTCAAAGAAGCTTGCACGAGCAGCTTTCCGATGCCTTCTTCTTGTTCACAAAAACCGGAAAGAAGCATATTATAAAACGGCGAGAAATCATGTTCTGGAAGCCTTTGTAGCCTTTGATGTTTAGGCGCGGAGTATTCATAACAATCCCAGAGAGCAATCACAGGTAATTTCTCAAACCAGCAGTGTGTAATACCTGATAGTAAATTTGTTCGTGCCGTTCCGTTAGCGCACAAAGAAATAATGGGCTTGTTCTCTCTCTTCCCAATAGTACCAGCTATTATTGGTGCTGATGCTTCATGCCTGCATAACCAGAATGTTCCACCATGTTTTACATAATAGGATAAAAAATCCAGAACAGGACCTGTTCCAGGTATTCCTATAGCCAGATCAGCGCCATGCTCTAAAAATTCAATTGCCAGAGATTCAACCTTCTTTTCTAACATGTTCGTGTCTTAATTCCTTATCCTATTTTTTCACGTAATACTAGAGCCTCAAGTAAGAATTTTGTAGCCCAGCTCAGATAACTATTTGGCATGTAAGGGCCATCAATGGGATCACTACCCATAATAGCCCCTTTTACATTTCCATTATCTCGACCTTGTATTCTTAAAAGATATTCGAGATTACGATCAGTTGCCTCCAACCATTCATTCTTCCTATTTAAAAGATACAATTTCAAATAAACTATTGATATCTGGGCAACTCCGGCAGGACAAATCCAATCGACGGTAGGTTCCCACTCTTTATTGTATCTCGCATAAATAGTATTGTGTTTTTGTTGTGACTTAAGGAACCCTTTAGCCGCCCTTTCAGCAGCATTAATCCATGATGGAATGTTCAACAAAAGCCCTGCTTCCAAAATCCCACGAATTGTATACACCAAAAAATGAATAAGAGGGTTATCATTATTCTCCG
>NYYU01000047.1 GCA_002685955.1 Parcubacteria group bacterium
CGTAGGCGTGGGCGTGCTGCTCGAGCGAAGCGAGAGGAGGGCTAAGCGATTCAGAAAATTTAGTTTTCGGAGTACAGGGTTAATGAATTCTATGAAAATAAAAACAATCAATTGGCTTTTGGTTTTTGTCTGGGCTGGTTTTATCTTCTTCCTTTCTCATCAGCCCGATCTTAAATCTGGCTTATCTCATCAATGGGATTTTATCTTCCGTAAATTGGCCCATATTACAGAATATGCCATTTTAACCCTTCTTTTGTTTAGAGTTATAAGCCAATACAAATTGTCAGAGAGAAAGATTTTAATATTAGTATTTGTTTTTGCTCTGTTTTACGCTTTGACTGATGAATACCATCAGAGTTTTATCTTGGGCCGTCAGGCTACCTTTAGAGATGTTTTGATAGATAGCATAGGTATTTTATTAATAGTTAGTTGGTCGGTTTTAAGGAGTAAGCGTCTATTGATTAAAAAACGATAACAATACCTGCATAACAGGTAGGGGGCACTGGCTTTTTTTTGTATATTAACTTATAATGTAATATATGGTTGAGAAAGTCAGACAAGACAAAAAAACGCCTCTATTTAAGAAAGAGGACTATATTTTGTATATCTTGAATAACTTAGAACCTGAAAAGAGCGATAAGATTAGATTAAACAAAGTCGCCTTTTTTGTTGAGTTTGCTTTTGTTCATCACAATAGTTTAAATGATTTCATATCTTGTAGTCTATCAAAATAATAAAATCTTATCAAGTCTAAAACAACACCAAAAACCTATGAGCTTAAACAGCGTCCTACAAAAACGAAAAAGAATTATCCGGGCTAATTAAAAAAGCTTTGGGTAAAGTAAAAGGGGAATCGCTTCAAACCAAGCAAGTAGTTTGTAATCTGCCAGAAGAAAAAGTTTTTATTCGATTGGTTCAGCTGCCTCGAATGAAAAAAGAAGAGATCGCCAAAGCAATCCCCTGGGGAACAGAAGCTCATATTCCTTTAAAACTTGATGAAGTTTATTTAGACTGGCAAATGATTAAACCTTTAAAAAAAGGTTTAGATCATCTTGATATTCTGGTAGCGGCTACGCCCCGCAGCTTGGTTGATAGCTATTTTAGGGTGCTTAAGAAAAGCGGATTAGAGCCAGTGGCCTTAGAGCCGGAATCTGTGGCCGTGGTCAGAAGTTTAATTCCAGCTGATAGCCCTAAGCCAACTATTCTTATTGACTTAGGCATTAGCGGATCTAACTTTGTCATTTCTTCAGCTTCGGCTATTCGTTTTACTGCTCGTTCGGCTACCTCGGGCCAGCTTTTTAATCAGGCCATTACTCAGGAGTTAAAAGTGGATGAAAAGCAAGCTAATCAATTAAAAATCAAGGTTGGTTTTGATAAGACTAAACAAGCCGGCAAGGTTTACCAGGCCTTAGAGCCAATTATTGATGATCTGGCCAAACAGATTAAGGACTATATGGGTTTTTATCATAGTCATGCTTCCCACATTCACGGACCTTATAAAACAGTTAACCAGGGATTACTTTGCGGCGGAGATTCTTTGTTAATTAATTTACCGGCTTACCTTAGTAAAAAATTAGATTTGCCAATTCAAATTGGCAATCCTTGCTGGCCAGGAAAGTTTGGCTAGATTAGATCAAAGAGAAATACTATTTAAGGAGTTAGAAAAAGATTATCAAGAAAAACAAGATGCTCTGGCCGATATTGAAGGAATTTTCCTTAAGCTTCAGGAAGCGGTCGGCTTTATTTCCACTCTAGAAACAATCGCCGCTCAAACTGGCAATATTTTTGAGATTAAGACAGCCGGTTCTTTTACGGCTTCCAATGAAAATGAAGAGTCGTATTTAACTCTTTGTATTTCACTTTGGGGTAATTTTTCTAACATCCTTGCCTTTTTAGCCAATTTAGAAGATAGTCCTTATCCGCCTTATCGTTTAATTGAAATAGAGAATTTGACTATGAGAAGATTAGATAAACAAGGAGCAGAAGGTGATTTAGAAGTAGTAATTAGTATTAAAATTTATACTCAATGAAGACATTAATTCCATCTAAGAAAATATATCTATTTTTAGAAGAATATCTTAAGTTAATTTTAGGAGTAGTTTTTGTTTTGATTTTAATCTTGAGCGCCTTTATTTATTACCAATATGTTTATTTAGTCATGCAAGTCCATCCAGAGCCGGTGATTGAAAGAATTTTGGTTGATCAAGAAACTCTGGAAAAGGTTTTAGCTGATGTAATTATGCGAGAGGATAATCTATCGCGAGTCAGAGCCATTAAGTATTTTGACCCTTTTAACGATTGACTTTGGGTTGGTTGCTGGTTATGATGATGTTGTATGTTTGTCCCTGTAGCTCAACCGGATAGAGCGACTCCCTTCTAAGGAGTAGGTTGCGCGTTCGAGTCGTGCCAGGGACGCTTGTGAAGGGTTCGCCCTGAACCACATAGGGTTCAGGGCTGTCCCACACCCTACGTGGTGTGGGGCGACTCCCTCCAGGCGCGCTTATATGGTACCCATAGTTTAATGGTAAAACTTCTCTTTGTGGAGGAGAAAATGAGAGTTCGATTCTCTCTGGGTACCCAGAGATATAAAAATATGAATTTTAATGATATATTACAAAAACTTATAGCTAATCTTGGTCCTTGGTTCTGGGTTCATGGAACCAAGATCATCTTTATTCTAATCGGCGCCTATATTGTCCGTTATTTAGCCCATGTTTTAATTGATAAAGTTATTAGAAAGGCGGTGGTGACTAATAATTTTCTGTCGCCTCAGGCCGAAAAGAAAAGAGAAGATACTTTAATCGGAGTTTTTGAAGGAACCTTTAAAGTAGTTATCTGGCTAGGGGCTATTTTAATGATTATTGCTGAACTGGGGGTTAATATCGGTCCAGTTTTAGCCGGGGCGGGCGTAATTGGTTTGGCGATTGGTTTCGGCGCCCAATATATTATCCGGGATTTTTTTACTGGTCTATTTATTATCCTGGAAAACCAATACCGGGTGGGCGATGTGGTTTGTATTGGCGATACTTGCGGAACGGTTGAAGGGATTAATCTAAGAATGACTGTTTTAAGAGATGTTGATGGAGCGGTTCATCATATTCCTAATGGCGAAATTAAAGTGGCTACTAATAAGACCAAGGATTATGCTCGGGTTAATTTAGTGGTCGGCGTAGCCTATGATACTGATCTGGATAAAGTTGAAAAAATAATTAATCAGGTTGGTCAGACCTTAGCTAATGATGCTCAATGGAAAGACCGGATTATTAAAGCGCCCGAATTTATTAGAGTTAATAATTTTGGAGCTTCTTCAGTTGATATTAAGATTAGCGGCGAAGTTAAGCCTCAGGAGCAATGGGGTGTTTTAGGTGAATTAAGAAAAAGAATTAAAATTGCTTTTGACCAGCAAGGGATTGAAATTCCTTTCCCTCAAAGAGTAATCCGTCGAGTTAAATGATGATCAGATTGACATTAAAAGTCTAATCTGATATTTTAATAAATGACTGGGTTATTTTTTTACCCTTATTTAAATAATGCCTACAATTCAGCAATTAGTTAAAAGACCAAGAAAGATTTTAAAGAAAAAGCCGAAAGCGCCTGCTTTGTGGCGCAGTTTTAATTTACTTAAGAATAAACCAAGTAAAGTCCATTCGTCTTTCAAGCGCGGGGTTTGTTTGAAAATTCATACCATGACTCCTAAGAAGCCAAACTCAGCCTTGCGCAAGGTGGCTCGGGTCAGATTGACTAATGGCATGGAAGTAACCGCCTATATTCCCGGCGAGGGTCATAATTTACAAGAGCACTCCGTAGTTTTAATTAGAGGCGGTCGGGTTAAAGACTTGCCGGGAGTTCGTTATCATGTAGTCAGGGGCGTTTTAGATACAGAAGGAGTTGAAGGCCGCAAACAAAAACGAAGCCGTTACGGCACTAAAAAAGCTAAGGCTGGTAAAGCGTCTCAATCAGGCGAGACCGAAGCAGTTGAAGAAAAAGCCCCGACGCAAGGTCGGGGTCCCGACCCAGAAGGCGTCGGGACTCAGCCAGCTCAAGGATAAATATTATGCGTCGTAAAAGAAAAATAGGCAGAACAATTGAACCAGATCCAAAGTATAATAATAGCTTGGTGGCCAAATTTATTAACTATCTGATGAAAGATGGAGAAAAGTCGGTGGCCCAAAGAGTGCTTTATGGCTCTTTTGATATTATTAAAAAGTCAACTAAAGGCAAGAAAGACGCTTTAGAAGTATTTGATGTGGCCATTAGAAATGTTTCTCCGGTGGTAGAGGTTAAATCAAGACGAATTGGCGGAGCTCATTACCAAGTACCGCGAGAAGTGAGGGGTGAAAGAAAGATTGCTTTGGCCGCTCGCTGGATTATCCAGGCGGCCCAAGCCAGAAAGGGCAAGCCCATGGCTCAAAAATTGGCTGAAGAGTTGCTTGAGGCAGCCGTTAATGAAGGCACGGCTGTTAAAAAGAAACAGGATATTCATCGCATGGCCGATGCTAATAAGGCCTTTGCTCATTTTTCTTGGTAGATTAAAGTATGCCTAGGGAATATCCAATTGAAAGAACTAGAGATATTGGCATCATTGCTCACATTGATGCCGGCAAAACAACCGTTACGGAACGGGTGCTTTTTTATACCGGTATTTCTCATAAAATCGGCGAGGTTCATCAAGGCGAAGCAACTATGGATTGGATGGAACAGGAAAAAGAAAGGGGTATTACCATCACCTCGGCCGCCACTACTTGTTTTTGGACCCGGGGATCTCAAGAATACCGAATTAATATTATTGATACGCCTGGCCATATTGATTTTACAGTCGAAGTCCAGCGTTCTTTAAGAGTTTTAGATGGGGCCGTAGTTGTTTTTGATGGAGTTTCTGGAGTAGAGCCGCAGTCAGAAACAGTTTGGCGCCAAGCTGATAAGTTTAAAGTGCCCCGTATCTGCTTTATTAACAAACTAGATCGTATGGGGGCGAACTTTGAAGCCGGTTTAAAATCAATCTGGGAGAGGTTGACGCCTAAAGCAGTTGCTCTGCAGCTGCCAATTGGCTTGGAAGAAAATCATCAGGGAGTGATTGATTTGCTTGAAATGAAAGCTTACAAATTTAAGGGTGATTATGGCCAAGAAATAGTTGAAGAAGAAATTCCTGAAGATTTGAAAGAACAAAGCCAGGCATATCAGGCTAAATTAATTGAAAAGATTGTAGAACAAGATGATGATTTAACTGAAAAGTATTTACAAGGCAAGGAGATTGATCAAGCAGAGTTGAAAAAAGCTCTGCGTCAAGCGGTGCTTGATTACGAGTTGGTGCCGGTTTTTTGCGGTTCTGCTTTGAAAAACAAAGGAGTTCAGCTTTTACTAGATGGGGTGATTGATTACTTGCCGGCGCCTGATGAACTTCCTCCAGTTGAAGGTTTTGACCCTAAAGATGAGAATAAGAAGATTATTAGGCAAAGCAGCGATGATCAGCCCTTAGCCGCCTTAGTTTTTAAAGTGGCTACTGATCCTTTTGTCGGTCAATTAGCCTATTTAAGAATTTATTCCGGCATCTTATCCAGCGGTTCTTACGTGCTTAATTCCAGTACCGGCAATAAAGAAAGAGCCGGCCGGATTTTAAGGATGCATGCTAATAAGCGGGAAGAAGTTAAAGAGGTTTATGCGGGCGATATTGCGGCTATTGTTGGCCTTAAAGGGACCACAACGGGCGATACTTTGGCTGATCCGGACCAACCGGTTATTTTAGAAAAAATTACTTTTCCGGAACCAGTCATTTCTATTGCCATTGAGCCCAAAACAAAAGCTGATCAAGAAAAAATGGCTTTAGCTTTGAAAAAACTGGCTGAAGAAGACCCTACTTTTAGAATTAAAGGCGATCCAGAAACTGGTCAGACAATCATTTCCGGCATGGGCGAACTTCATTTAGAAGTTATTGTTGATCGAATGCTAAGAGAGTTTAAAGTGGAAGCTAATATTGGACAGCCTCAAGTCGCTTATCGGGAAACAATCAAAAAAACAGCTCAGGCTGAAGGAAAATATGTTCGTCAGACGGGCGGTCGCGGCCAGTATGGCCATGTTTATTTGCGCCTAGAAGCGCAGGAACAAGGCAAGGGCTTTGAATTTGTTGATGCGATTAAAGGCGGAGTTATTCCTCAAGAATATATTCCAGCGGTTAAAAAAGGAATTATCGGAGCAATGGATAAAGGTGTTTTAGCTGGTTATCCTTTAGTTGATATTAAGGCAACCCTTTATGATGGCTCTTTCCATGATGTTGATTCTTCAGAAATGGCCTTTAAGATTGCCGGTTCAATTGCTTTGCAAGCGGCGGTTAAACAGGCTAATCCTGTTTTGCTAGAACCGATTATGAAATTGCAAACAATTATGCCTGAACAGTTTATGGGCGATGTGGTTGGCGATCTTAGCGCGCGGCGCGGTAAGATTGATAAGATGGAGGACCGAGGGGAGGGGGTTAGCCAGGTCAAGGTGATTGATAGTCAGGTGCCTTTGGCGGGCATGTTTGGTTATGCCACTCAATTAAGGTCTTTGACTCAGGGTCGAGCCACCTTTACCATGGAATTTGATCATTACGCTGAAGTGCCTAAAAATGTAGCCGAAACTATTATTGGAGAAGGAGGGAAATAAATATTCAATAACCAATAACCAATATTCATTCAATAATTAAACATTCAACCTTCAATTTATTGGATTATTAATTTTATTGATGATTAAATTATTGAATGTTGAATGGGTGTTGAGTATTGATTATTGAGAGTTAATTATTATGTGGGAAAAAATTAAAAAAATCTTGCAGAAACAAGGGGGTAAATGTATAATTATAGAGGATAATCAGCCCAGCTATTTAGTTATGAAGCTGGACGATTATGAAAAGAATGCAGCCGGTGAGGTAGAAAAGGTTAATCAGGATATTGCTCAGTGGGAAGCTGATGAAAAAAAGGAAAAGCAAGCAAGCGACCTAGAGAGTCAAGAGGTTAAGATAGAAGATTTACCTTTTTAATTGGTTAGCTATTGACTATTTATCATATATTTTGTAGACTAAAGAAAAGTTTAATAATACTTAATTTAATATATGGATAGAGAGTTTTAGATAGTGAATTTAATTACCTATATTATTAGGTAGATTCGCTGTCCATTGCTTTTATCCATCCTTTATATACATGGCCGAAAAATTTGAAAGAAGCAAGCCACATCTTAATATTGGGACAATTGGTCACGTGGACCATGGTAAAACCACTTTAACTGCGGCTATTTTAAGGTGCCTCAAAGGAGCTGGCTTTACCTCTCAAGATAAAGGCGTTAGTGATATTGACAACGCTCCAGAAGAAAAAGCTCGCGGCTTAACTATCTCTGTAACTCATGTTGAATATGAGACAGCCAAAAGGCATTACGCCCATATTGATTGCCCGGGACATGCTGACTATATTAAAAACATGATTACCGGGGCGGCTCAAATGGACGGAGCCATCTTAGTTGTTTCCGCTCCAGATGGAGCGATGCCTCAAACTCGAGAGCACATTCTTTTAGCTCGTCAGGTCGGCTTACCAGCTTTGGTTGTATTTTTAAATAAAACTGACCAAGCTGATGATTCAGAATTAGTTGACTTAGTTGAGCAAGAATTAAGAGAGCTTTTAAGTAAGTATGAATTTGATGGAGATAAGATTACTATTGTTCGCGGTTCGGCTTTACAAGCTCTAGAATGCGGTTGTGGCAAAGAAGACTGTGAAAAATGTGGGCCGATTCTACAATTAATGAAAGCAGTTGATGAGAATATTCCAGAGCCTAAACGAGCAGTTGATGGAGATTTCCTCTTGCCAGTTGAAGATGTTTTCTCAATTGAAGGCCGAGGCACCGTAGTAACTGGCCGTATTGAGCGGGGCGTTATTAAGATTAATGAAGAAGTTGAGATAATTGGCATTAAGGATACGCAAAAAACAGTAGTTACCGGAGTGGAGATGTTTAACAAATCTCTTGATCAAGGCCAGGCCGGAGACAATGCTGGAATCCTTTTAAGGGGAGTTAAAAGAGAAGATATCGAGCGAGGGCAGGTTTTAGTTAAGCCAGGCAGTGTTACGCCTCATACGGAATTTGAAGGAGAGGTATATATCTTAAGCAAAGAGGAAGGCGGGCGTCATACTCCTTTCTTTAGCGGGTATAAGCCTCAATTCTTTATTAGAACCAGCGATGTTACGGGCGATGTGAGTTTGCCTGAAGGCACTGAAATGGTTATGCCGGGCGACACGGTTAGTTTGAAAGTTAAGTTAATGGCCCCAGTTGCCTTGGAGAACAAACAGCGTTTTGCTCTCCGCGAAGGCGGTAAGACGGTCGGGGCCGGCGTAGTGACTAAGATAATTAAATGATTTTCATCTAAAATCCCTGCCATTAGTAGGCGGGGATTTTAATGTAAAACATTTTTAGTAATGGCACCTAAAAAAGAAAAGGAAGTCAAACAGAGAATTCGTATTAGAATTCAAGCTTATGATCATAAGCTTGTTGATCAGTCAGTTAAACAAATTGTAGAAACAATTGAGCGCTATGATGCGGAGTTTCGCGGACCAGTTCCTTTACCGACCGCTATCCATAAATATACGATTAACCGTTCTACTTTTGTCCACAAAACGTCCCGGGAACAGTATGAAATGCGAGTTCATAAAAGGTTAATTGATGTAATCAACCCTAGCCCTAAAGTTATTGATGGATTGACCAGCTTGAATTTGCCAGCCGGGGTTGATATTGAAATAAAGATGACCTAGCGTCGCTATTGCCTATAAGTGGTTAGAAATACTGGGTTAGCGCCCAGTATTTTATTGGCTAGTTAATAACAATGAAATTTATTCTTGGTAAAAAATTAGGTATGACCCAAATTTTTAATAATCAAGGTCAAGTAATCCCAGTTACTTTAGTTAAGGCTGGGCCTTGCCCGGTGGTTCAGATTAAAACGCAAGCCAAAGATGGATATGATTCAGTTCAGATTGGTTTTGAAAAACTTAAAGAAAAATCAGTTAAAAAACCGCAAAAAGGCCATTTTAAAAAAGCTGATTTAAAGGATAACTTCCGTTATTTAAGAGAGTTCAAAGACAGTCATTTAAAAATGGGTGATCGGGTTGATGTTTCTATTTTCAATCCAGGAGAAATAGTCAGAGTATCGGGCATTTCTAAAGGGAAAGGATTCCAGGGAGTTGTTAAGCGGCATGGTTTTAAGGGCTCGCCGGCCAGTCATGGCACCAAACACACCTTGCGAGCTCCAGGCTCAATCGGTTCCGCTTTTCCTCAAAGAGTTTTTAAAGGCAAAAAAATGGCTGGCCGCATGGGCAGCGATAAAATCTCAGTTAAGGGACTGGAAATTATTGAAATTGATCAAAAAGATAATTTATTGGCAATCAAAGGAGCCCTGCCGGGCAGAAAAGGAACCTTACTAGAAATCATTACAACCAAAGAGATAGCTAAAGTAGAAAAGGAAGAGCCAAAAGAAGCAGAGAAAAAAGAAGAACCGGAACAGGATAAATAATTATGAAAGTTGATTTATACAATCAAAAAGGCGAACAAGTTAGCAAGGTTGATTTGCCAGCCAAGATTTTTGATTTGGCTATTAATCAGGATTTAGTTCATCAGGCCGTGGTAGCTCAAATGGCTAACGCCCGGGAAGCAATTGCTCATACTAAAGACAGAGGCGAAAGAAGAGGTGGCGGCCGCAAGCCTTGGCGACAAAAAGGAACGGGCCGAGCCCGCCATGGTTCAATCCGTTCACCAATTTGGCGAGGGGGCGGTATAACTTTCGGTCCAACCAGAGAGCGGGTTTTTACTAAAAAGATTAACAAGAAAATGAAAACCAAGGCCCTTTTTATGGCTTTATCTTCTAAAGTTAAAGATAAAGAAATGATTTTATTGGATAAATTAGAATTGGCTCAAGGCAAAACTAAGCAAATAGTCAACATTTTTAATGATTTAAAATCCAAAGTTGAAAAGAATTTAGATAAAGGTCTTTTAATTGTTTTGCCTCAGAGTGATCAAAAATTATTCAGAGCAGCTAACAATCTGCCTAAGGTAGATGTGATCAGAGCGGATAGTTTAAATGTGGTAGATGTTTTAAAGTATAAATATCTTTTAATGCTTCAAGAGGCGATCAAAGTAATTGAGAAAACATATGTTAAATAAATTTTCAATATCCAATAACCAATATTCATTCAATAACCAATATTCAAACATTCAATTATTGATTATTAATTTATTGAATGTTGAATGGGTGTTGAATGTTGGATATTGAGAATTGTAAGTTTATGACCTTATTAAGCAGATTCAAAAAGAAAGTCCCGACGTCCCCGAGGTTTCACTCGGGATCCCGATCTAGCATCGGGGAAGGTCGGGATCCCGACTCAAAAGACGTCGGGAAGGAACCTCTTGCCAAGAGGCCTGTTAGAGTTGTTAATAAAAAACAAACAGTTAAAGCTTATCAAATTATTAAACAACCTCATATTACAGAAAAAGCAACTTGGCTAGCCGAACAAAACAAGCATGTTTTTAGGGTGGCTGCTAAGACTAATAAGATTGAGATAAAAAAAGCAATTGAAGGGCTTTATAGAGTTAAGGTTGATCGAGTTCGAATAATTCATATTGCTCCTAAAAAAAGACGTTTGGGCCGCCATCAGGGTTATCACCAAGGATTAAAACAAGGATTTAAAAAAGCCATCGTTACCTTGAAAAAAGGCCAAAAGATAGAATTATTAGCTAAATAATATGAAGAGATATAAGCCAACAACGCCCGGCCGCCGAGGCATGACTTCAGTAGATTTTTCCGGGCTAACCAAAACTAAACCGGCTAAAAAACTAACTAAAAAATTAGTTCAAAAGGCCGGCCGGGGTTATCGCGGCCGCATTACGGTTCGCCATCGAGGGGGCGGCCATAAAAGAAAGTATCGTTTGATTGATTTTAAGCGTTTTGATCGGATTGATATTCCGGCTAAGGTGGCTTCTATTGAATATGATCCTAACCGAAGCTCTTTTATTGCTTTATTAAATTACGTTGACGGAGTTAAAAGATATATTCTAGCGCCCGAAGGTCTTAAGGTTGGTCATCAAGTTATTTGTCAGGAAAAAGCGCCTTTAAAGACTGGCAATCGGATGGCTTTAAAAAATCTTTCAGTTGGCACTCAGGTTTACAATGTTGAACTTTTACCCCGTAAAGGCGGTCAATTGGTTCGTTCAGCTGGCGGCTCTGCTCAGGTCATGGCTAATGAGGGCGGCTATACCCACTTAAAATTATCTTCCAGTGAAGTTAGGATGGTTAAAGATACTTGTTTGGCCAGCATTGGACAATTAAGTAATTTAGAGCATAATACAGTAGTGATTGGTAAAGCCGGCCGCAACCGCTGGATGGGGCGCCGACCAACTGTTCGTGGTTCAGCCATGAATCCGGTTGATCATCCTCACGGCGGAGGAGAAAATCGCCAGTCAATTGGTTTGAGAAAAGGGCCTAAAACGCCTTGGGGCAAATTAGCTTATGGAGTTAAGACTCGAAAAAAGAAAAAGGCCAGCAATAAGTTAATTATTAAAAGAAGAATTAAGAAGAAAAAAAAGAGATAAAAATATGTCACGTTCACTTAAAAAAGGTCCCTATGTTGATGAAAAGCTATTGAAAAAAGTAGCTAATTTAAAGTCGGGCGATAAAGTAGTGATTAAAACATGGGCTCGGGCCTGTACCATCACACCGGCCATGGTTGGTTTTACTTTTGGGGTTCATAATGGCAAAGAACATCTTAGGGTCTTTGTTACCGAAGACATGGTTGGTCATAAATTAGGTGAATTCTCTCCAACCAGAAAATTTGTTAAGCATGGCGGTAAAATACAGCGTGAACAGGAAAAAGGGAAATAAATATGGCTATTAAAGCAAAGTTAAAACATTTAAGAATATCGCCCAGAAAAGTGAGATTGGTCGCCAACCTCATTAACAAGATGGGGGTGATTGAGGCTGAAAAACAGTTAAAGTTTTTACCCAAAAGATCGGCTCGGCCAATTTTAAAGCTTTTAAATTCAGCCGTGGCTAATGCTCGGCATAACGATAATTTAGCTAAAGAAGATCTTTATGTAGATCAGGTTGTGGTTGAAGCGGGGCCTGTTTTAAAGCGTTGGCGAGCTCGAGCCATGGGTCGGGCCGCTCCTATTTGGAAAAGAACCAGTCATATTGCCATTACTCTACAAGCCCGGTCAGGGGCCAAGGTTCAAGAGCCGGTTAAAACAGAGACCGAATCAGTCAGCCAGTCAGTTGAACAGGTCGTAGATACCGTAGATACTAAAAAGGAAAAGGGATTTGATAAGAAAACAAAAGCGATTCATCCTAAAAAACCCTATGATACAACCTCTCAATCAAAGAAAAAGTTCTTTAGCCGTCAAACTTTGGGTAATGCTAAAAAGCTTTTCAGAAGAAAAAGCATATAGTTATGGGACATAAAGTACATCCATACATTTTTCGAATAGGCTCAGTTTATACTTGGAAATCACGCTGGTTTAGTCGAAAAAAATACAGTAAATTTTTAAAACAAGATGTTATCTTGCGCGCTTTTATTACTAAAAAATTGGAAAAAGCAGGGGTTAATTCAGTGGAAATAGAGCGTTCGGCTAATTCCATCAATATTATTGTTAAAACTGCTCGGCCCGGATTAGTTATTGGTCGAGGCGGCGGCGGCATTGAAGAACTTAAAAAAGAAATTAAAAAACTTTTTGAAAAAAAGACTCCAGAATTAGCCAAAACAGAGATCCGTTTGGAAATTGAAGAAGTTAAACAGCCGACCGCTCAGGCAAATATTGTTGCGATGGATTTAGCCGGTCAGATAGAAAGGCGTTTTCCTTATCGACGAGTGATTAAGCAGGGCCTGGATAAGATTATGACTAATCAAGAAATCAAAGGAGCCAAGATAATGATTAAAGGCAGATTAAATGGGAATGAGATTGCTCGAAAAGAATGGTTAAGCAAAGGGAGAATTCCCTTGCAAACCTTACGCTCTAACATTGACTATGCTCAAGCAACTGCTTACACTAGCTATGGGACAGTTGGCATAACCATTTGGATTTATAAAGGAGACATCTTCGATTAATTCCCAAGAAATGTTAAATTTTTTCGCGCTACGAAAACTAAATTTTTAGATCACTTATCCCTACCCTCGCTTTGCTCGGGCGCACGCCCACACCTGTGATCTAAAAATCTGTTTTCTTCGCGCTTTAAAAATTAAAAATTAAAAATTAGAAATTTTAATTCATGTTAGCTCCAAAAAAAGTAAAACATCGTAAATGGCAAAAAGGCCGCCGACGCAATAAAGGGAAAGAAAGCCGAGGAACGCAGGTGTCTTTTGGCAGTTATGGTTTAAAGATTATGGAACCTTGCTGGATGACGGCTCGGCAGATTGAGGCCGCCCGGCGAGCCATGACCAGATATGTCCAACGAGGCGGTAAAATCTGGATTAGGATTTTTCCTGACAAGCCCGTAACTAAAAAAGGCATTGAGGTTCCCATGGGCGGCGGCAAGGGCAGTGTTGACCATTATGTTTCTCCGGTTAAGGCCGGTCGGATTATCTTTGAAATGGATGGTGTTTCAGAAGACATGGCTCGAGAGGCGATGAGAAAAGCGGGCCATAAATTACCGGTTAAAACAAAATTTATTGTTAAATAATTTATGAAAATTAAAGAATTACGCCAAAAAACAGAAAGGGAACTAAACGATCTATTAACTGAGTATCAGTATAAGTCAGGCCAGCTTAAGTTTGACTTAGCTTCTAAAAAGCTTAAGAATGTTAAACAAATTAAGGAATTGCGCCGGGATATAGCTAGAATTAAAACCATTTTAAAGAAAGATTCTAAAAAAGATTAATCATGGACAAAGAGAAAAAACAATTAAAGAAAACCCGTCTTTTAAAGGGTGTCGTGGTCAGCGATAAAATGGATAAAACCATTACAGTTTTAGTTAATCGCTATAAAAAGCATCCTAAGTATAAGAAGCGCTATAAGATTAGCAAAAAATACAAGGTTGATGATCGGGATAATAAATATAAGAAAGGCGATTTAGTAATTATTCAGGGTTGTAGGCCAATTAGTAAAGATAAAAGATGGACAGTAAAGGGCTTGGTTGGAAATTCTGAGGCAAAGCCGTAGGAATTTCCAATACCAAACCTTTACCCGCCCAAATTTTCGCCTTGCGAAAAATTGTGGCGGGTAGCGATTTTACAGCTAAATTTATCTCACTAAATAAATTTAGTTCGTAAATTTAGGCAAAATAGCTATGATACAAGCCGGCACCAAATTAAAAGTAGCTGATAATACTGGAGCTAAAATGATCCAGTGTTTTAAGGTTTTAGGCGGTAGTCGTCGGCGCTATGCTCAAATCGGCGATATTGTCGTTGCTTCAGTCAAGTTAGCTGAGCCAAGAAAGTCGGTTGAAAAGAAAGATATTGTTAAGGCCGTAATTGTCAGACAAAGCCAGGCCTTCCGCCGAACTGATGGTTCCTATATTCGTTTTGATGAAAACGCTGCGGTGATTATTGAAGGGTTTAATCCTAAGGGCGGTCGTATTTTTGGACCGGTGACCAGAGAATTAAAAGAAAAAGGGTTTGATAAAATCGTTTCATTAGCGCCCGAAGTGCTTTAAATTTATGAAGATTAAAAAAGGTGATCAGGTTTTAGTAATAAGCGGGAAAGACAAAGGGAAAAAAGCCAAAGTTTTGGAAGCTTTTCCAGTTGAAGAAAAGATTGTAGTTCAAGGAGTTAATATTGTCCGTAAGCATCGTCGGCCTAAAAATGAAAAAGAAAAAGGTCAGATTGTTGAAATCCCTAAAGCAATTAGCGTGTCTAATGTTAAATTGGTCTGTCCTAAATGCGGCAAGCCGGCGCGAGTTGGTTATCAATTGACAGAAAAGACAAAGTATCGCATTTGTAAAAAATGTCAACAAGAAGTATAAATATGCGTTTAAAGGATAAATACATTAAACAAGTTGTTCCAGCCCTTAAAGAGAAATTAGATTGTCAAAATGACTTGGCTGTGCCCAGGGTGGTTAAGGTTGTGATTAATACCGGATTTAATCCTAAAGACAAGGATGAGAAAGCCCAAAAGGAAATTATGGACAGCTTAACTTCAATTGCCGGTCAAAAAACAGTTATTTGCCAGGCTAAAAAGTCAGAAGCTGGTTTTAAAATTAGACAAGGTATGCCTATTGGAGTTAAGGTTACTTTAAGAGGTAGACGGATGTATGATTTTTTGGATAGGTTGATTCATATTGCTCTGCCTCGTAGTCGTGATTTCCGCGGTTTGCCTCAGAAGAATGTTGATCAGGCTGGTAATTTAAATATTGGCGTTAAAGAACAGATTATCTTTCCAGAGATTTCAGCTGAAAATACTAGAAGTATTTTTGGTTTAGAAATTGCTGTGGTAACCACAGCTAAAAGTCGTCCGGAAGGAATAGGGTTATTCAAATTAATGGGATTTCCTATAAAGGGCTTGGTTGAAAAGTAATTTTCAATACCAAACCTTTATCCGCCTAAGGCGGATACACAAAACATTTATGGCTAAAAAATCAGTTATCGCTAGGTCGCAGAAAAAACCTAAATTCTCAAGTCGAGCTACTCGACGTTGTTTCCGTTGCGGGAGAAAAAAGGGATATTTGCGACAGTTTGATTTGTGCCGGATCTGTTTTAGGGAGTTAGCTAATAAAGGGGAAATCCCTGGCGTAAAGAAAAGTAGCTGGTAGTTCGTATACGAAATATGACTGATCCAATTTCTGACATGTTAACCAGAATAAGGAATGCTCAAGCCGTTCAACATCAAACGGTGGTTATTCCTTTTTCTAAACTTAAATTTAGCTTAGCCAAAATTTTAGAAAAACAAGGCATTGTTGGCAAGGTAGTTAGTCAAGGCCGGAAGGTAAAGAAAGTAATGGAAATTGAGTTAAAATATGAACAAGGCCGTTCCACAGTAGATACCTTAAAAAGAATTAGCAAGCCAGGTCGGAGAATCTATGTTAAAAAGGATGAATTAAAGCCAATTAGGCAAGGTTATGGCCTAATCATCATCTCAACTTCTCAAGGATTAATGACCAATGAACAAGCTAGGAAAAAAGGCTTGGGCGGAGAAGTGATTTGTGAAATCTATTAACATGAGTAGAATCGGCAAACAACCCATTATTATCCCGGAAAAAGTTGAAGTTAAAATTGACCAGGATAATATCATAGTTAAAGGGCCCCGAGGGGAGCTTAAGCAAGTTATTCCTTTTCAAATAGAGGTCAGTTTAAAGGATAAAGAATTAATTGTTAAGCCTCGTCCGGGGTCTAAAGGCGTTTCCGCTTTTTGGGGGTTATCCAGAGCCTTAATTTTTAACATGGTTAAGGGAGTGACTGATGGATTTGAAAAGAAACTGGAAATTGAAGGAGTTGGTTATCGAGTCGCTCTTCAGGATAATAAGTTAGTTCTTAATTTAGGATTTTCTCATCCCATAGAGATTGAAGCGCCGGCCGGCATTGAATTTAATGTAGAAAAAAACCTAATTACTGTGGCTGGCCCAGATAAGCAATTGGTGGGCCAGGTGGCCGCTAAAATCAGAGATCAGCGCAAACCAGAGCCTTATAAGGGTAAAGGGATTCATTATTTAGGCGAAGTGATTAGAAAAAAAGCCGGTAAAAAAGCAGTTGGCACTGAGTAATACAATGAAAAAAGAACAAGTTAAGCGCCAGCGGCGTCACAAGAAAATTAGAGCAAAAATTAAAGGAACAGCTAGTCGTCCTCGGCTTTGCGTTTTTCGAAGCAATCAACATATCTATGTTCAGTTAATTGACGATCAAAAAGGGAAAACTTTAATGAGTTGCAGCGATTTTGAGATTAAAAAGCAAAAGACATTAACTAAGTTAGAGCTGGCTAAGGAAATTGGTCTGGCTTTAGCTAAAAAAGCTCTCAAGGAAGAGATTAGAAAAATTGTTTTTGACCGAGCTGGGTATAAGTATCATGGCAGAATTAAAGCTATTGCTGATGGAGCTAGGGAGGGCGGATTAGAGTTTTAATTTATAAATATATGGCATTTCAACCGCAATTAGAAAAAACTGAATATGATCAAAAGTTATTGGATGTGGCTCGGGTAGTGCGAGTGGTAGCCGGCGGCCGACGCTTTAGATTTCGGGCGGTGGTAGTTATTGGCAATCGCAAAGGCAAAGTAGGCGTAGGCGTGGCTAAGGGTCAGGATGTTAGTTTAGCCGTTGAAAAGGCAGTATCTGACGCTAAAAAGAATTTAATTAAAGTCGTCTTAATTAAAGGAACTATTCCTCATACAGTTGAGGCTAAATTTAATAGCGCTAAGGTTTTATTAAAGCCGGGCGTTAAAGGAGGCGGCATTGTAGCTGGTGGAGCTATTCGAGTCATCTGTGATTTGGTTGGCGTAGATAACATTTCTGGAAAGATTATAGGTAAGACCAAGAATAAGTTAAATAATGCTCGAGCGACTATTGTTGCTTTGCAAAGATTAAAGCCAATAAAATAACATGCAATTACATCAATTAAAATCTAAACATAAAAGAGATTCCCGTAAGCGGGTTGGCCGCGGCGGCAAAAAAGGCACTTATTCCGGACGAGGCAATAAAGGACAAAAATCTCGGGCTGGTAGCAAGCCCAGGCCTGATTTTGCCGGAGGCAGCACTCCTTTAAGTATCCAATTGCCTAAAAAAAGAGGCCAGTCAGGCAAGGTTGATATCAAGCGGGGAGTAAAGTTGGCTCGATTGCGTTCTAAGCCAGTTGTTTTGAATTTAAAAGATATTGAAAAAAGATTTAAAAAAGGCGAGGCGGTTTCTTTAAAGAGCTTGTTGAAAAAAGGATTGATTGCTAGAATAAAAGGCAGAATGCCTTCAGTCAAGATTTTAGGCCAGAGTGAATCAAAAAACACAATGATTTTTGAAGGTCGGGGGTTTAAATATTCAAAAGCAGCTCAGCATAAAATAAGTATTAAACCAAAAAAATAATGAAGTGGTTAAATAAAGTTATTCAAGTTTTTAAAATTAAAGATTTACGCAAAAAGATTCTTTTTGTTTTTATGATTTTAGTTATTTTCCGATTGGCGGCTAACATTCCGGTACCGGGCATTAACATAGACCGGTTGAGAGATTTCTTTGCTAATAACCAATTGTTTGGTCTTTTAAATATTTTTACTGGGGGAGCAATGAGTAATCTTTCCATTATCATGCTTGGCTTAGGACCCTTTATTACGGCCACGATTATTATGCAGCTTTTAACTATGATTTTTCCTCAATTAGAAGCGCTCCATAAAGAAGAAGGAGAGCAGGGCCGTCAGAAATTTAACCAGTACGGCCGCATGCTGGCCGTGCCTTTGGCCTCTTTACAGTCCTATGCCATGTTAACTATTTTAAGCCGTCAAGGCATTATTGATTCTTTTTCTACTATTCAATGGATTACCTCTATCATCGTAATTACGGCGGGCGCTTTGTTTTTAATGTGGTTAGGTGAATTGATTTCTGAAAAAGGTATTGGTAACGGCGTTTCTTTGTTAATTTTTGCTGGAATTGTTTCTCGAGTGCCTCTTTCTATCAAGGAATTGGCCGTGGGTTATGATCCTTCTAAAATCCCTTCCTATCTCGCTTTTTTAGCTGTGGCTTTGATTATTATCACTGGCGTAGTAGTTATTACCGAGGGGCGAAGGAACATTCCGGTTTCTTACGCTAAACGGGTCCGGGGTAATCGGGTTTATGGCGGAGTTTCCACTTATTTACCATTAAATGTTAATCCGGCTGGGGTAATTCCAATCATTTTTGCCTTATCAATCATGCTTTTCCCCGGAATGGTCGCTAGCTTTTTAGGAACTTCTAGTATTGGCTGGCTGGCCAGCTTTGCCCAGATGGTGGGCCGTCTTTTTGAGAATGCTTGGTTTTACGGCCTTGCCTATTTTATGCTGGTGGTTTTATTTACATATTTTTATACGGCGGTTACTTTTGACCCTAAAAATGTAGCTAATAATTTACAGAAAATGGGCGGATTTATTCCAGGCATTCGGCCGGGTAAGCCAACCTCTGATTTCTTATACTTTATTCTTAATCGGGTTTTGCTTTTTGGAGCGATTTTTTTAGGCACGATTGCTGTTTTGCCTTCAATTGTTCAAGGAGCAACCGGCATTACCGCTTTTGGCTTTGCTATTGGTGGCACTGCTCTCTTGATTGTGGTTTCAGTAGTTTTAGAAACTGTGCGTCAGATTAACTCTCAACTAACTATGAGAGATTACGAAGGGTTTTAATATGCCCAATCAAAATCCTAAAATCATTATTCTTCTGGGGCGTTCTGGTTCTGGCAAAGGCACTCAGGCTAAATTATTGATTGAAGAATTTGGCCTTAGCTATATTTCTAGTGGTAAATTATTAAGAGCCAGGGCTCAACAGGACGATTTTACTGGAAAAAATCTAAAAAAAGTTTTAGATAGAGGTGATAGGGCGCCAAGCTTTTTAATATTTCAGATTTGGAGTCAGACAATATCAAGTATGAGAGAAAAGATAAACAAGAATGGATTGGTTATTGATGGGAGTCCTCGAACTTTGTCTGAGGCAGAATTAATAGATGAGTTGTTACAATGGTACCAATGGCTTGATATTAGAGTAATTCTTCTTGATATTTCTGAACAAGAAGCATTTGATAGATTAACAAAACGATATCGATCTGATGATAAGCCGGAGGCGATTAAAGAAAGATTGGCATTTTATAGGAAAGATGTTGAGCCAGCCATAGATCATTACGAGAAACAGGGGAGATTGATTAAAATTAATGGCGAGAAACCAATTGAACATGTATATCACGATATTAAGCAAGCAATAAACTCCGAAAACTAAATTTTTAAAATCGCTTATCCCTACCCTCACTTCGTTCGGGCGCGCGCCCACACCCCCGCCCGCCTACGCTACGCGTAAGCGTTGCGGGCGCGGTACGATTTAAAAATTTGTTTTCTTCGTTTTTATTAGCAATGATTCCAATTAAAACTCCGCAGGAAATTGAAATAATGGCTCAAGCTGGTCAGGTTCTAGCTAAAATTATGAGAGAGTTAAAAGCTAGGATTGAGCCAGGTATAACTACTCGGAAGTTAGATAAGCTCGCCCAGGAGCTTATTTTAAATTACCAAGTTAAACCGGCCTTTAAAGGATACCGGGGCTTTCCGGCTGTTTTATGCGTGGCAATTAATGAACAAGTAGTTCATGGGGCGCCTTTAAATAGGAAATTAATCCCAGGCGATATTTTAAGCTTGGATTTAGGCATTATCAAGCAAGGTTTTTATTCAGATATGGCTTTTACTGCCCCAGTTGGTCCAATTGATCCTGAAGCTGGTCGTTTGATTAGAGTGACTAAAAAGGCGCTTAAGCGGGGTATGGCTCGGGTTAAACCTAATAAAACTATTGGTGATATTGGTCAGGCCATTCAAAGATATGTGGAAGATCAGGGTTTTCAAGTAGTACGGTCACTTTGTGGTCATGGTATTGGCAGGAAGCTCCATGAACAGCCAGAAGTGCCTAATTTTGGCCAACGCCATAAGGGGCCTGAACTAAAACCAGGCATGGTTTTAGCTTTAGAACCAATGGTAACTATGGGTCAGCCAGGAGTTAAAAAAGGGCCTGATGGGTTTTGTTATCAAACCAATGATAATAGTTTATCAGCTCATTTTGAGCATACTGTGTTAGTTACTAATAAAGATTCAAGAATATTAACAAAATAAGTAGTTTTATTAAGATATTCATTATCACTGTTTATTAAGGTTTTATAATGTTTATATAAGTTAAAAGGGGTTTAATATTCAATATTCAACATTCATTCAACACTCCTGCCTACCGGCAGGCAGGCAATAATTTAATAATCAATGATTAAGAAAAATAAAGAAAATAATTACGCTTTTATAGACAGCCAGAATCTTAATCTGGGCGTCAAAAGTCAGGGCTGGAATTTAAATTTTGCCAGATTTAGACAGTTTTTAAAAGATAAATATTCAGTTAATAAAGCGTATTTGTTTATTGGCTATGTGTTTGATAATCAGGCTCTTTATACTGAATTACAAACAGCTGGCTATATTTGTATTTTTAAACCGACTTTAGAAATAAAAGAAAAAGGAAAAATTAGAGTTAAGGGAAACGTTGATGCAGAATTAGTTTTACATACAATGATTGAATATAAAAATTACGATAAAGCTGTTATTGTTTCCGGCGATGGCGATTTTTATTGTTTGATTGAATATTTAGTCAAACAAAATAAATTACGTAAAGTAATAGTTCCAAATGTGCGTTTTTCTTCACTTCTTAGAAAATTTAGTAAATTTATTGTTAATATTCAATTATTTAAGAAAAAATTGACAAAATAAAAAAAGAGGCATTCCCTCGGGACAGAACCCTTTGGTAGTCCTCTCATCGTGATATTATAAATCTATCAAATTATAGAAAGCTTGTCAAGAGTATTTTCAATAATTGAATGTTTGAGCATTGATTATTGAATGAATATTGCCCGCCTGCCAACGCCTGATGCCGCAGGCTATGGCGGGCAGGGATATTGAATATTGATTATTTTTTGTTCCCTATTTCGTGTTTGATTTTTTCAATAAACTTTTCTATTTTGATCGGGCCTAAATCGCCCTTTTTTCTGTCCCGGACCGCAACGGATTTTGCTTTTTGCTCTTTTGCGCCAACGATTAAAAGATAGGGGATTTTTTGCAGTTGGCCATTGCGTATTTTTTTACCCAAGGTATCATCATCGTCATTTAATTCAGCTCTGATATTTTCTTGTTTTAACTTTTTCTTAATTTTCTTTCCATATTTATTGAACTTTTGGCTGACCGGGATAATTTGAGCCTGGACAGGCGCGAGCCAAGCCGGAAAAGCGCCAGCATAATGTTCTATCAGAATCCCGATAAATCTTTCAAAAGATCCTATTATAGTTCGGTGGATCATAATAGGGATTTTTTTTTGGCCGTCTTTGTCAATATATTTACAGTTAAATTTTAAAGGCATTTGAAAATCTAATTGGATGGTGGCGCATTGCCAGGTTCTGCCTAGGGCATCTTCTAATTGGTAGTCGATTTTCGGTCCATAAAAAGTTCCATCTTTATCTTTTATTTCATAATTCTTACCATAAGTTTTTTTAATAATGTTTTCCAGTTGTTTTTCCGCCTTGTTCCAGAGTTTTATATCGCCCATATAGTCATCTGGTCGGGTTGACAAGCATGCTTTGTATTTTAAATTGAATGGTTTGTAAATCTTATCAATTAGCTTTATTACCTTATTAATCTCTTCTTCAATTTGGTCTTGTTTTAGGAAAATATGAGCATCATCCTGCTTGAATTGCTGGACTCTGAATAATCCCACCAGTTCGCCTGATTGTTCTTTTCTGGTGATTAGTCCAGGTTCAGCGTACCTTAATGGTAATTCGCGGTAAGATTTGGGTGAATTGTTATAGATTAAGATGGCGCCAGGGCAGTCCATTGGGCGCAGAGCGTATTTTTGTTCTTCATTTCGGCCGCCTGCGAAATACATGTCGTCTTTGAAGTGATCCCAATGGCCGGATTGTTTCCAGATAGATATGTCTAGCATTGAAGGAGCTAGAATAAAGTCATAGTTAAATTCTTTTTGAGCCTCTTCCCAGAATTTTTCCAGTTCTTTGTAAATAATTGCGCCTTTGGGATGAAAAAAGGGCATACCTTGAGCTTCCCGGTGTATGGAAAATAGGTCTAATTCTTTGCCTAGTTTGCGGTGGTCTCTTTTTTCGGCTTGAGCTTGCTGTTTTAAGTAAGCAGCCAGCTCTTTTTTAGTATTAAAAGCCACTCCATAAATTCTTTGGAGCATTTTGTTTTTCTCATCGCCCTTCCAATAAGCTCCAGCAAGCTTAGTTAATTTAAAAGCGTCAAATTTAATTTGACCGGTTGATTTTAAATGAGGCCCTTTACATAAATCAACAAAATCTCCCAGGGTATAAATAGTTACCTTTTTAAGATCTTCTATTAATTCCAGCTTATAAGGCTGGTTTTTAAATAGTTTTTTTGCTTCAGCTTTTGAAATTTCTTTTTTTTCAAACTTCAGGTTTTTTCTAATCAATTCTTTCATCTTCTTTTCAATTCTAGGCAAATCTTCAGGCATTATCCGCTCGGCCAGGTCAAAGTCATAATAAAAGCCATTTTCAATGGTGGGGCCAATGGCAAACTTAACTTTTTTAAAAAGTTCTTGAACGGCCGCCGCCATAACATGACTGGTTGAGTGTCTTAAGGTCTCCATTTTATTCTAATACCTTAACATTATCACAAATTATTTTCAAGTTTGCATCGCGGTCGCTTAAGCGGCCGCTAACTAAGACAATCTTTTCTTCTTGCCAGGCCGTAGCGGTCTGTTCTAGGGTGTTAGCGAAAACTAGGACTTCGATCCGGCCGGTTGTATCCTCTATTTCAACAAAAAGCATTGGTTGACCGGCTCGGGTGTTGATTTTTTTTATCTTGTTAATAATGCCGCCAATCTTTACCCGTTGGCCAACTTGTCTTTTAGAAAGAGTTTGACAGGAAAAGGCAATTCTATCTAGTTTTTTGCGATAGTTTTCTAAAGGATGTTCAGAAACATAGAGACCAAGTAATTCTTTTTCCCAGCTTAATCTTTCTTTTTTAGTGGCCGGAGCAACTTTGGGTAGTCTAAAAGAGGGGGTAGCTACTTCAGAATGACTATCAAAGAGGCTGATTTGATGGTTTTGTTTGCTTTTTTGAGCTTCGCGGGATAAGCCGAGCAATTGATCAAGCGAACCTAAAAGTTGATTCCTTTCACCTAAGGTATCAAGCGCTCCGCATTTAATTAAGCTTTCCAACGATTTCTTGTTAAGGGGCGATTGGTCTTCAGTTGTTACAGAAACTCGTTCAATAAAATCAGCAATTGATTTGAATTGGCCTCTGGATTTTCTTTCTTCAATAATTACTTGGACCACATTATGTCCAACATTCTTAATTGCCTTTAAGCCAAAATTGATGGTTTTTTCAGCCGCTTTACTAAAATCTTGATTGCTTTGATTAACGTTAGGCGCCAATACCTTAACTTGCATATTGCGGCATTCATCAACTAAAAAAGCGATTCTTTCAATGTCCTTTTGGTCAGAAGTCATAGCGGCCGCCATAAATTCAGTTGGGTAATGAGCTTTAAGATAGGCAGTTTGGTAGCCAATCAAGGCATAGCAGGTGGAATGGCTTTTGTTAAAACCATATTGAGCAAAAGGTTCAATTGTTTTCCAAATTCTTTTAGCTGTTCTTGGTTCAATTTCATTATCAATCATGCCTTGAATCAGTTTTCCCTTTTGTTCATCTAGAAGTTTTTTGATTTTTTTACCAACTGCTTTGCGTAAAACATCAGCTTCAGATAGACTAAAACCACCTAAATCTCGAGCTATTCTCATCAATTGTTCCTGGTAAACCATTACGGCATAAGTGTCTTCTAAAATTGGTTTTAACTTAGGATGAAGGTATTTAATTTCTTTGAGTCCGTGTTTGCGAGCGATAAATTCGGGGATGAATTCCATTGGACCCGGTCGGTAAAGGGCAACCATGGCAATAATATCTTCAAATTTGGTTGGTTTGAGATCTTTAAGATATCTTTTAATTCCCTGTGATTCTAGCTGGAAAACGGAAGTGGTCTTAGCTTGTTTGAATAATTCAAGAGTTTTTTGATCGTCTAAAGGCAGTTTAGCTAAGTCAATTTCCTTACCAGTTGATTCTTTAATCTGATTAAGGGTGTTTTGGATAACAGTTAAAGTTTTTAAACCAAGAAAGTCCATTTTTAAAAGACCCAAATCTTCAATTGAATGCATTTCATATTGAGTCACAACTGTTTCATCGCCTTGAGTCGGATGTTGGCAGGGGACGATTAGGTTGAGAGGGTCTTTGGTAATAACTACGCCACAGGCATGGGTGGAAGCGTGACGGGCCACTCCTTCCAATTTCATGGCCATATCAATTAATTGTTTGGCGTTTTCATCTGATTCATAAGTACTATGTAATTCTTGTGATTCGTAAATAGCTTTTTCTAAACTGGAGCCAAAAGGAATCATCTTAGCTATTTGATCACAAAAGTTATAGGGATAATCCATGGCTCGGCCTACATCGCGGATAGCGGCTCGAGCGGCCATGGTGCCAAAAGTAATAATCTGAGCCACATGGTCCTGGCCATATTTTTCAGAAACATATTCAATCACTTCATCGCGCCGGTCATCAGCAAAATCTAAATCAATATCCGGCATGGAGATGCGTTCCCCGCTCATGAAACGTTCAAAGAGCAAGTCGTATTTTAACGGATCAATATCTGTAATGTTGATTAAATAGGAGATTAAAGAGCCTGGAGCGCTGCCCCGGCCTGGACCAACAACAATTTTTTTGGACTTGGCCCAATTAACAAAGTCCTGGACAATAAGGAAATATGAGGCAAAGCCAGTCTGCTGAATTACTTTTAATTCATAGGCAAGCCGTTCTTGAATTTCCTTTGGTGATTTTTCAAAAGAGCGGCTCTTTAATCCTTGCTGGCAAAGATTCTTAAGGTAATCATCGGGCGTTTGGCCATTAGGCAGTTCAAAATGGGGCAATTGGATTTTACCTAATTCAAGCTCAAAATCACATTTATCTACAATTTCTTGGGTATGTTCAATTGCTTCAGGCACATCTTTAAAATCTTTAATCATTTGTTCCATGGGTCGGAGAGAAAAATCATTTTCTTTCATAGTTAAACGCTCTTGATCAGCCAGACGTTTGTCAGTTTGGATGCTCATCAAAACATCTTGAGCTTGAGCATCTTCAGCTTTAACATAGTGAGCATCATTAGTAGCCACCAAAGGCATCTTATGTTTATGAGCTATTTTAATCAAAGCATCATTGACTTGTTTTTGTTCCGTCAGATTAGGATGATGTTGGAGCTCTAAATAGAAGTTGCCCTGCCCAAAGATTTCCTGATATTCCAGAGCTAATCTGGCTGCTTCATCTATCTTGTTATCCATAATCATTCTGGGAATTTGGCCGGCCATACAAGCCGAGGCGCCAATTAAACCTTGAGCATGTTTTTTAAGAAGTTCTTTATCAATTCTTGGCTTGTAGTAGAATCCTTGTAAATATGCTTTGGTGGTTAATTTAACTAGATTTTGGTATCCCTGTTCATTTTTAACTAAAAGGATTAAATGATAGCGCTTGGTATCAACATTGGGTCTTTTTTGGCGCATACTGGCTGGAGTTACATACGCTTCACAGCCTAGAATTGGCCGCACACCTCTTTTCTTGGCTTTTTTGTAAAATTCAACTAAGCCATACATGGAACCATGGTCAGTTAGGGCGATGGAGGGCATTTTTAACTCTTGGCAAGCATCTAAAATCTGGTCTATTTTGGCTAGACCATCTAGAAGAGAGTAATGACTATGAACGTGCAAATGAGTAAATTTCATAGAGTCTAAAAATTAAAAATTAAGAATTATACTCTAGTATATCATTTTTTCAAGCACTGACAAGCTGCGCTTTTGATATGATTATATTGTAATAATTAAAAACTCGCCTTGGGGCGAGTAGATAAAATAATATTATATAAATATAATTATTTTATTTTTTCTCTGGCAATTTTATTAAATTCTTTTTGAAAAAACAATTTTATTTTTTCAGTTAAATTTTTTGGTTTTTGTAAAAGTAGTGGAGTAATTGAATCTAAATTATTGGTAAGTTTGTTAATTTTAGACAAAAGTAATATTGGTTCAATACTAACGCCGAATTTTGTTTCAACCAGTTTTGTTAATTTTTGTAGATTGTATTTTGGCTTATTTTTGAAATAAAAATAGAGATCATAAATATCTTTTACTTCATTTCTTTGATAGGTTGATAGAATTTTATTTACCATAATGTCAGTTAATGAATCAGTTTTTACAGAATACTGTTCAAGCATTTTTCTATCTTCTATTTTAGCAAATGGGAAATACACAAGTTCCAGTTTTGCAGTTGTCAACTTTCTGGTTATAAGATATTGTCGGCGATTATAGCTTAAGGTCATAGTAATTTTTTGGCAATTTAAAACTTTTTTCAGGCGATTTATAAAAGACAAATATTCATCATTAGTAAAAAGATTATCTGAAAAAAAATCTAAATCAATTGATTTTCTATGTTTTAGATATTTAAACGCTAAAAGTGTGCCGCCAGTCCAATAAAAATTATGGGCAAAATTATCTTTTTCCCAGAAAGAAAGAATATCAATTTGCAGTTTATTTAATTTTATTTCAGGCATTTTGGTTTAAGTAATTTACAAAAAGCTCTTTAAGGGAATTGCTGATATCTAGCCGCTGAAGGAATTTTTTTAGATCCTTTTTTTTGATTCCATCTAAATCGCCAAAACTAAGCTTGCGGCTTAAAAACCATATCATAAAATCTGGATTATTAGAATCAGTATCTTTTATATCATAATCCCAGAAAATTCCTTTATTTTTGTCAACCATAGAAGTCTTCATGTATAATTATTATATCAATAATTAGCTATGAAGTCAAAATTAATAAGCGCCTTGCTTGAACCAAATCTATTAAAACCTTATACTATCATTATGACTAAACAAGCAGCTAAGAAAAGAATAGCTAAATTAAGGCAGGCTATTAATCATCATAGCTATCAATATCACGTTTTAGATAAGCCGGAAATTAGCGATGCTGCCTGGGATTCACTCAAGCATGAGCTTTATCAATTAGAACAGGTCTATCCTGATTTAATTACTCCAGATTCGCCCACTCAAAGAGTTAGCGGTCAGGCCTTGGATAAATTTAATAAGGTGCGTCATAGGAAAAGAATGCTTTCGCTAGAAGATGTTTTTTACCTTGAAGAATTTAAAGCTTGGCAAGAACGGATTCAGAAATTAGTACCCAGTGAAAAGTTAGATTATTTCGCCGAACTTAAAATAGATGGTTTTGCTATTGCCTTGGTCTATAAAAAAGGAATCTTGGTTCAGGGATCAACCCGGGGTGATAGCAAAGTGGGCGAAGATGTTACTTTAAATTTAAAAACAATTAATTCTATCCCATTAAAACTGGAAATCCACCAGAAACTTCCTTCAGATATTGCCGGTAAAATTAACGCTTTATTAAATCAGGGGGAAATAGAGATTCGGGGGGAAATATATATGGCCCAAAAGGTTTTTGCCGAAATTAATCAACAACGCAAAAAGCAAGGTTTGCCTTTGTACGCTAATCCTCGGAATACAGCCGCCGGCTCTATTCGTCAATTAGATCCTCAAGTAGCCGCTTCGCGCCAGCTTGATTTTCTAGCTTATGATTTAGTTACAGATTTAGGTCAGAAAACTCATCAGATTAAACATCAGCTTATTAAGGCCTTGGGCTTTCAGGTCAGTTTGGACCAGCATTGTAAAAATCTGGATCAAGCAGTTAAGTTTTGGGAGGAAATAAAGAAAAAAAGAGAAAAACTGCCTTATCAGATTGATGGTATTGTAGTCAGTGTTAATAACAATCGGGTCTTTGATAAGTTAGGCGTGGTTGGCAAAGCGCCTCGGGGCAGTGTTGCTTTTAAATTTCCAGCTAAGGAAGTTACGACCATTATTGAAAAGATTGTTGTTCAGGTTGGTCGGACGGGCGCCTTGACCCCGGTGGCTTATCTAAAGCCAGTTCATTTAGGCGGTATTTTGATTACTCGGGCTACTTTGCATAATGCGGATGAAATCAAAAGGTTGGATGTTCGGCTGGGCGATACGGTCATTGTTCAGCGGGCCGGTGATGTCATTCCTGATGTGGTTAAAGTAATTAAAAAATTAAGGACGGGTCGGGAAAAGAAATTCAATATGCCTAAAACCTGTCCGGTTTGTGGAGGTCCTGTTAAAAGGCCTCAAGCAGAAGTAGTTCATCGTTGTGTAAGTAAAGCATGCCGGTCAATCCAAAAACAGCAGATTGTTCATTTTGCTTCTCGCAAAGGTTTTGGAATTGAAGGTTTGGGCCCTCAGATTGTTAATCAATTAATTGACCAGGGGTTGATTGCTAATGCGGCTGACCTTTTTTCCTTAAGTTTGGGCGATCTGATTCCCTTAGAGGGTTTTGCTGAAAAAGCCGCCCAGAATCTAGTTAAGGCGATTGAACAAAGCAAAAAAATCTCACTGGCTAAATTCATTTTTGCCTTAGGCATTCGTCATGTGGGCGAGGAAACAAGTATTGCTTTAGCTCGCTATTTTGGGAGTCTAGATAAATTAGCTAAAACTAGTTTAAAAGAGTTGTCTAGAATTGAAGATGTTGGCGAGATTGTTGCTAAAAGTATTGAGCAATGGTTTAATAATAGGAAGCATCACGAGTTAATTAAAAGATTAATCAATTCTGGTTTAGAAATTAAGAAATTAAAACCAGTTAAGAAAAAGTTGTTAGGGAGCAGTTTTGTTTTGACCGGGGAATTGGATAGCCTGACTCGGGAACAAGCTAAAACAAAAATCAGGCAATTAGGCGGAGATGTTCCTAATTCAGTTTCTAAAAATACTGACTATCTGGTACTTGGCCAGGAGCCGGGTTCTAAGTATCAGAAAGCTCGCAAACTAGGCGTAAAAGTAATTAAAGAAAGAGAATTTTTAAGTATAATCCAATAAATATGATTGATGTAAAACATATTGCTAAACTTGCTCGGTTAGGCCTTAGCAAAAAAGAAGAAAAAAAGTTTAAAAGCGAACTTGCGTCTATTTTGGAATTTGTTAATAAATTAGAAGAGGTTAAAGTTGATAAGGTTAAGCCAACCGCTCAAGTAACTGGCTTGGAAAATACAACTCGTTCAGACCAAGGGCAGAAAAAAAACCAGCCGGAAGTAGATAAGTTGTTGGATTTGGCCCCTCAAACTAAAGATAACTATATTAAAGTAAAGGCCGTGTTATAATGGAGCTAAATAAATTAACCATTAAACAAGCTCATCAAGGGTTGATTAAGAAAGAGTATTCAGCTTTTGAATTGGCTGAGGCGGCTTTAACTCAGATTAGAAAGCATGACCAGCTTAATGCTTATTTAACCATTACTGATGAATTAGCTTTAAACCAGGCTCGGAAAGTAGATAAGAAAATCGCCAACCAGGAAGAAATCGGTCTCTTAGCTGGCATTCCCGTGTCAGTTAAAGATGCTATTTTAGTTGAAGGGATTAAATGTACTGGTGGTTCAAAAATCCTGGAAAACTATATTGCTCCTTATGACGCTACCGTTATTAAAAGATTGAAAAAGGCTGATGCGGTTATTGTTGGCAAGACTAATTTAGATGAATTTACCATGGGCGGTTCCGGAGAAAATTCTGCTTTTGGGCCAACTAAAAATCCTCATGATTTAGCCAGAGTGCCCGGAGGCAGCTCCAGCGGTTCAGCCGCGGCCGTAGCAACTGATAGTTGTGTTTATTCTTTAGGGTCAGATACGGGCGGTTCTATCCGCCAGCCAGCTAGTTTTTGCGGGGTAGTTGGTTTAAGTCCAAGCTATGGCCGGGTTTCTCGCTATGGTTTAATGGCTCATGCTTCTTCTTTAGACCAAATCGGCCCTTTAACTAAAACCGTAGAGGATGCTAAGCTAGTTTTTGAAGCGATTCAGGGTAAGGATGATAAAGATTCTACCAGCATAGACAAAGAATACGAAGTGCAAAATACGAGCTACGAGCTACGAGATACGAAGATCGGTGTGCCTAAGGAATATTTTGTTGGAGGGATTGATTCTCAAGTAGAAAAATTAGTTAGAAAAGCCATCGCTCAATATGAGAAAATGGGCGCTCAGATTGTGGAAGTCAGTTTGCCTCATACTGAGTATGCGGTGCCTTGCTACTATATCATCGGCCCGGCTGAAATATCGGCTAATCTAGCTCGTTATGACGGGATAAAATATGGCTTGTCAGAAAAAGCTGATAATCTTTTACAAGGATATTTAAGAACTCGTCAAAAAGGATTCGGTTATGAAGTTCAACGGAGGATTATGATGGGTACCTATGTTTTATCAGCTGGCTATTATGACGCCTATTATCTTAAAGCCCAGAAAGTAAGGACTTTGATTAAACAGGATTTTGTTAAAGCTTTTGAAAAAGTTGATGTTTTGATGACGCCGGTGGCGTCCACTCCAGCCTTTAAACTCGGTGAAAAAATGGATGATCCAATAGAAATGTATCTGGCTGATATTTATACTATCCCGGCCAAATTAGCCGGTTTGCCGGCTATTTCTATTCCTTGCGGCCAGATTGGTAAGCTGCCAGTTGGTTTACAAATTATTGGTAATCAATTTGAAGATGAACAAGCGCTCCAAGTCGGGCAAGTTTACGAAAATCTTTCTTAAGATGTATTTATGGATTTACTTTTAGCTGATATTAAAAAGGGGTTAATTGGGGCTTACGATTCTTTGTATTCCTACCTTATTTCAATTGATTGGCCTCAAACTATTTCTATTTTAAGAATTCTTTCTTTGATTATTTCTTTTTTCTTCTTAATATCAATTATTCTTTTAATTTTTAAGATTAGAAAAAACATTCAAAAATCTCTAGAAATGATTGTTGAAAGCGTTGCGGCGCCTGGTTTGCCTAAAAAAGTTATTAGCCAGCAATGGCAATCAGTCGTAGCTAGATTAGAGAGCGAAGATGAAGCGGGGTATAAGCTGGCCGTGATTGAAGCAGATAAGATTTTTGATAATTTACTTAAAAAGATGGGCTATCAAGGAGAAGATATGGGCGAGCGTTTAAAGCAAATCACTCCGGCTCAAATAGCTAATATTGATCAAGTTTGGCAGGCCCATAAAGTTCGCAACCGATTGGCTCATGAACCTGATTTTCAATTAAAGCGGCACGAAGCCAAACGAGTCATTGAAATTTATCAAAGAGCTTTTGAAGATTTAGAAGTAATTTAAATTAAAAAAATATGCAGCAAACAAAAGCAATCTTTATTTTAATAATCCTGGTTTTATTCTTAATATTAATCGCATCTAATCAGGCTAAGGTCTGGGGCGGTGATGCTTATTTACCCAAAGCCGACTTAATTAAAGGCAGTACTCCCCAAGTATATATTTTAGAAAATGGAGTTCGTCATTGGATTCCTGATCCGGAAACTTTTGATCATTTTAGATTTAAGTGGCAGAATATTAAAACTTATTCTAATTCGGTTGTGGCCGGCTATCCTTTGGGAGAGGATTGGGATAAGTATGATGATTATCCCGAAGGGTCTCTTTTAAGGGGTTCCGGTTCAGCTGTTTATTTGATTGAATTAGGTAAGCGTCGCTGGATTCCTAACCCAGCCACTTTTGAGGGTAATAATTTTGGCTGGAGATATATTATTGATATTGATCAAGATGATTTAGAAAATATTGATCAAGGGGATAATTTGACTTTATCAGAGTCAAACAGATATCCAGAAACCGCCATTTTGGGTGGACCAAACCAGAATGAGATTTTGGATAATGGGCGAGTTGAATTTAGATATACCGGGACTAATCCTTTAGGAGAAAATAGCGAGCTTGATTTTGAAACTTATTTAGCTGGTCATGATACTGATTGGATTAATCAAGGCGCTGATTATACTGAAGAGTATGGTTTAGAAGAGGGTGGTCAATATACTTTTTTTGTCCGGTCTAAGAATGAGCAAGGATATTATGACCCCAGTCCAGCTTCGGTTAGCTTTCAATTAGGTGTTTCTGCTTACTATCAGAAAGTGGAAATCAGCAATGTTAATGCCAAGGAAAGTAATTTTACCGATGATTATTTAGAATTACGCAACGATGGAGACGAAACAATTAATATTACTGGTTGGACCTTATCCAGCGATACGGAAACAAAGACTTTTTCTAAGGCAATTAAGAGGTTGAAATATCCTTTTTCTAGCGGTACTGAAGTCAATATTGAATTAGCTGATGGAGATCAAGCGGTTGTTTCAATGGGGGTAAGTCCGGATGGAATTAATTTTTTGACTAATAAATGTACTGGTTATTTAGATCAATCAGATCAATATGATCCTTCTTTGGATGAACATTGTCCTGATTTAATCAATTCAGAATACGATCATTTATCAAATGCTTGTCAGAGCTTTATTAATAATTTAAGCAGCTGCGAAATACCGGATTATTCTGATGATTTAGTGATTATCATTGATAGCGAATGTACTGGATTCTTAAATGAGACATTTAATTATGGTCAATGTTATTCAGATTATTATCAGGATATAGATTTTCTTGAGGATGAATGGCGGATTTTTCTAAATATGTCGATTGACTTTTTGGATGATGATAACGATACCATTATTCTAAAAGACAAATCTGGCTTGGTGGTTGATCGATATTCTTATTAATTCTATAATGAAAATATGAATAAGATTTTAAAAATAGCTGGGTTAATCTTTTTAATCATTTTAGCAGTTTTTGCTATTAGGTTTTTGATTGGCGGAAGTGAAGATGATTGGATTTGTCTTGATGATCAATGGGTTAAACATGGCGCGCCTAGTAATGCGCCGCCTGAAACGGGCTGTGGAGAGATTAATAGTTTTGCTGATTGCGCTAAAGCCGGTTATCCAGTCATGGAAAGCTATCCTAGGCAGTGTCGAGCTTCTGGAGACAAGGTATTTGTTGAAGATATTGGCAATGAGATGGAAAAAATGGATTTGATTATTATCAGTTATCCTCGGCCCAATCAAGCGATAGAAAGTCCTTTGGATATAGAGGGGCAGGCTAGGGGCTCATGGTTTTTTGAAGGAGACTTTCCAGTTGTTTTAACGGATTGGGATGGTTTAATTATTGCTGAAGGATATGCCATGGCTCAAGGTAATTGGATGACTGAAGATTTTGTAGAATTTAAAGCAAGGTTTGATTTTAAAAAGCCTCAATTATATGATAACGGAACTTTGATTTTAAGAAGAGATAATCCTTCTGGATTGCCTGAGAATGATGATGCGCTGGAAGTGCCAATATTTTTTAAATAAGGTTTAGTGAGCATTTCTATTTTAAAAGGCCAGTTAATACTGGCTTTTTTGTTTTAGAAAATATTAATTTAGAACCTTTTACTTTATCTGTTTTTTTAAATATTGATTAGCTTGTTTTTGAAAAAAATCGCCAGTTTGGCGGCTTTTTAATGCGGGGTTACTCGGCCTGCCCGCCATGCTAGCGCAAGCGTTGCAGGCGGGGATAATCCTCCAAAGGCGGACAAGTAGGAAAACTTTTAGGGAAAAGTTATTTTATAAAAAGTTCCTTAGCAATATATTGTTTAATTAGAGATTGATATGGCACTTGCAAGGCGTTAGCTCTTTCTTTAAGGCGGACTAAAATATATTCTGGCAGTCTAATAGAGATAGAGCGAGAGCTTGGTTTTAAGTTACTAAAAGAAACTGATTCAAAATCATCAGCTTTAAAATATTCGTTAAGATTAACTTTAGACCAAAAATCTCTTTCTTGATCTTCATTTTTAAATTTTGGAATCTTAAGTTTTTTGTTCATATAAGTGTTTTTCTTTTTTATTTAAGCTTCGAGCCGAGTTTTCTTTTTAATATTAATGATTTTTAGTGATACATTTTCTGATACTCTTTAGACCCGGACGATAACCCTTTAATGTCGAGACTTTCATAGTGGGAGCATTAATTGATGGTGGCTCCCATTTTCCAGCAGGTAAAAACTCACCAGTTTTTTTGAAATGAGTAACTCTATTATCACCGTGGTAAAATTCTCTTTTGGGGTCATCTAATCCTCTCTTTAAATGACGTTTTGCAGCTATTTGAGCATCAACAATGCAGATGATAATGAAAATGTCAGCATACTTTTTAAATTCAGTAATTTCTGGTTTCCATACTTTATGTTGAAACGCGGCTTCAGCAATTACAGAGACATTATTTGATAAAAGAAACTTAATGTTCTTGAAAAATATTCCTGTTGCAATTTTATTAGTTTCTTTTGGAAGTTTATCGTGTTTAATGTTAAATGTGCTTACATAACCTTCTTTTATTTCATCGCGATTTACAACTGGAAAATAAATAAGTTTACTCAGCTCTTTGGAAAGTGTGGTTTTACCTGAACCTGGTCGACCTGTAATAATGATTAATTTTGGTTTATGTTTCATATTTTAATTATACCACCGAAAATAAAAATCTCCCAATCAAGGGGAGGTTTTTATCTCATCTGGCGGGGATGATGGGATTTGAACCCATGATCTCCTGCGTGACAAGCAGGCGCATTGGACCGGACTATGCTACATCCCCATTTCAGTAGCGGCGGAGGGATTTGAACCCCCGACCCATCGGTTATGATCCGATCGCTCTAACCACTGAGCTACGCCGCCATTTTAATTATTAATACTTTTTTCTTTGTGCAAGAGCATTAATTAATCCATGAATTTTGTGTTGTAAATCTGAGCTTTTACGTATTCTTATATGTAAAGTTCCGTAATAATTATCGTGATTTTTATAGATTTTTTTATTTTTAACTTTTCTTAAAGTAACTTTGGTAAATTGATTTTCTGGAATATTAGTTATTCTTGACCAATATTTTTCTACTTTTTTGACTCTATTTTTATGTATCTGATTTATACCTACGTGTAACGATAATCTTTTTTTATCAATATTTAATATATTTTTAAACCAGAATATTATAAATTTTATCATTTTTGGATCAGAGTTTCCAAAGCCAGAAATATGCCATTTTCTATTTCCTTCGCCCCAATATAATGCTATTCCAGCTATTAATATATCTTTTCTGCTTAATTTTTTAATTTGATCAAACCCTTCTTTTTCAAGCTCTTTTACTTTTTTTAAATATTTCTTTCTTTGTATTTTAGCTCCTTTTATTCTTCCTTTGTATCCTCCCTTCAGTTGTTTTTCATCGAGTAGCGCTATCTGATTTCTTGTGAGTTGAATATCTCTACACCAAATACTTACACTGCTTTTTGATACCTTAAGTTTTTTAGCAATTTCCTTTATGCTTTGTCCTTTCTGACGTAATCCTCTAGCTTTAATTTTCTCTTTAAATTTTGCCATAAATAAACCTCCTATTATTAGATATATTTATATTATACAGGAGGTTCGAAAATTATTCAATTGTTAACTGTGCATAATTTTGTTGCGGGGGCCGGATTCGAACCGGCAACCTCGAGGTTCATGCATATTAACCATTTGTTTCCGAATGGATTGGACCATACCATCTACCTAATTAATATATTAGGCAGTTCCCATTATGGCCTCTGAACCTTGTCACCTAAGGCGACCTTGGCTGCTGATTACCGAGAATTAATCCTAACGGCTTCCCAGCAGTTTAGAGAATTTTTCCACAAAATGTTACCATTCTGGGCCACAATTTAACTTATGGGCCTCGCGAGCTTCCATTGCTCCACCCCGCCTCGCTATTATATATCATAAATTATCTTATGGCAAGCTTGCTTTGATGGGATAGATATAGTAAAATATAAATAGATATGAACTTACCGGTATACTTAGCGGGATTGGTTTTAGCTAGTTTGTTAGCCAGTGTTTGTTTGGTGGCTATTTTAATTTACTTTAACCCTTTTTCATCTGATTCTTCTGTTTTCATTTTATTCTACTTAACTTTGTTCATTAGTACGGCTGGTTTTTTTACTTTAACTGGCTGGTTGATTCGGCGTTTTTCTTTTAAAAGAAAAATTCAATTGTCAACTAACCGATTAATCCACTATTTAGAGATTTCTTTTCGCCAAGGTCTGTTTTTGGCAGTTATTTTAATCGCCGTTTTAATCTTACAAAGTCAGCGTATTTTAGCTTGGTGGTATTTATTAATCTTAGTTAGTATTGTTGGTTCAGCTGAATGGTGGCTAGCCAGAAAATAATTTAAACATGCTTAAACAATTAAAACAAAAAGCGATAGCAGAGATTAAGCAGGCAGGGGATTTAAATTCTTTGGAAAAAGTCTTTCGTCAGTATCTTGGTCGCAAGGGAGAGTTGACCCAAGTTTTGCGTTCCTTGAAGGATTTGTCAGCTAAAGAACGAGCCACTCAAGGCAAACTGGCTAATCAAATAAAAAAAGAAATAGAGAATATTTTAGAGCAAAAAAAATACAAAATACGAGATACAAAATACGAGCTACCAAAAGAGTGGCTTGATGTGACTGCGCCCGGTGTTCCTATGCCTCAAGGCCATCTTCATCCGATTACTTTAGTCCAGCGTCAGGTTGAAGAGATTTTTCAATCAATGGGATTTACCGTGGCTAATGGTCCGGAAGTGGAAACTGATTATTACAATTTTGATGCTTTGAATGTGCCTAAGAATCATCCGGCTCGGGATCTTTGGGATACTTTTTGGTTAAAGGATTTAGACTTGCTTTTAAGAACTCATACTTCGCCGGTGCAGGCGCGCTATATGGAAAAGAATAATCCGCCTTTGAGAATTATTGTTCCCGGTCGCTGTTATCGTCATGAGGCAACTGATGCTTCGCATGATGTGATTTTCCATCAAGTGGAAGGATTGATGGTTGGCTCAGATGTTTCCGCCGCTAATTTTAAAGGAGTGATTGAAGAGTTTTTTAAGCAATTTTATCATACTGATGTTAAAATTCGCTTGCGTCCCAGCTATTTTCCTTTTGTTGAACCGGGCTTTGAAGTTGATGTTAAAAGAAAAGGCAAGAACTGGCTGGAAATCATGGGGGCGGGCATGGTTCATCCTAATGTCTTTAAAACAGTTGGGTATAAGGCAAATAATTATCAGGGATTTGCTTTTGGCATTGGCTTAGACCGTTTAGCTATGATTAAATACCAAATTGACGATATTCGCTTACTATTTACCAATGATTTAAGACTTTTAAAACAGTTCTAACTATGAAGATATCATATAATTGGCTACAATCATTTTTTGATAAAAAATTACCCAGTCCAGATAAGTTGGCTGATTTGTTAACTTTTCATTCTTTTGAAGTGGAACAAGTTAAAAAAGATGGATCTGACTGGGTTTTGGATATTGATATTTTGCCTAATCGGGCTCATGATTGCTTGAGTCATTTAGGCATTGCCCGGGAAATATCTGTTTTATTAAAAATTCCCTTGAATCAGATTGATTATGGCAAGAAAATTAAAGAGAATAATCAACCAGTTAGCGATTTAATTAAAGTAGAGGTTGAGGATAAAAAACTTAACCCTCGCTATACGGTTCGGTCAGTAGTTGATATCCAGGTTGACCCTTCGCCTCAATGGATTCAGGAGCGACTTAAGGTTTGCGGATTAAAGCCGATTAATAACATAGTTGATATTGCTAATTACGCTATGCTGGAAACGGGCCAGCCCCTGCATGCTTTTGACGCAGACAAGCTTGATCAAAAGACGCTTATTATCCGTCTAGCTAAAAAAGGAGAGAAGATTGTTACTTTGGATAAAGAAAAGTACGATTTAGACGAAAGTATTTTAGTCATTGCTGACCAGAAAAAACCAGTTTGTATTGCTGGGATTAAGGGCGGCCAAGGTCCGGAAATTGATAAAAATACCAAAAGAGTCATCTTAGAATCAGCTAATTTTTCTGCTTTATCAATCAGACAGACATCTCAAAAGCTTAAATTAAAAACTGACGCTTCTTGGCGCTTTGAAAACCAACTGGACCCTAATTTAACTAAACCAGCCATTGATATGGCCGTCAGTTTAATCCAAGAAATTACTGGCGGTCAGGCGCTTAAAGGAATAGTTGATATTTATCCGGATAAGGTTGGACCTAAGAAGGTAAAACTAAGTCTAGATCAGGTTAAAAGCTTATTAGGTATTGTTATTCCTAAGAATGAAATTATTAACATTTTAAAAAGATTAGATTTTCAAGTAAAAATAAACAACGATCAATTAGAAGTAACTGTTCCGACGCGACGAATAGATGTTTCTATTCCGGAAGATTTGATTGAAGAAATCGGCCGGATTTATGGTTTTGCCAAAATTCCCAGTCAGTTGCCTAAGGCAACCTTAATCCCAGCTAAAAAAAGCGAAGATTTAATTTATTCCAATAAAGTCAGAGATATTTTAGCTAATCTCGGCTTTAGCGAAGCATATAATTATTCCTTGGTTAACAAGGATGAGTTGGGCTTGATTGAGTTGCTTAATCCAATCAGCCAAGAACAAAATTATTTAAGGTCAAGTTTAATCCCTCTTTTGATTAAAAATGTTAAGGAGAATAAGAAATATTTTGAAAGGGTAAGGTTGTTTGAAATCGGCCAGGTTTTTAACTTAGGTCAAAAACAGATTAAAGAGGAGAAAAAACTGGCTGGGATTCTTGAGCCTGATGATTTTTACCGACTCAAAGGAGTGATTGATACCTTATTGAATAGGTTGGGTATTAGTGATATTTGGTATAATGATGGTCCAGATGGAAAGGCAGAAATTAAAGTTGGGAATGATTTATTGGGCTGGCTTGATAAAAGCGCTTTTGAAATTAATTTTGAAAAACTAGTTGAGCTAGCGACCGAAGAAAGAACTTATCTGCCGCCTTCTAAATACCCAGCCATAGTTAGAGATATCTCTCTTTTAGTTGATCAAGGAACTAAAGTTATTGAGGCGCTTAATTTAATTCATGCGGCGGGCGGTCCTTTAATCCGAGATGTTGATTTGTTTGATATGTATCAAGGGGATGGTGTGCCCGGCAGTAAAAAGAACTTAGCTTTCCATATTATTTTTCAATCCAATAAGCGAACTTTAACTGATAAAGAGGTTAATAAGTTACAGGACAAGATTATTAAGACATTGGAGCAGGAAGGTGGTTGGGAAGTCCGACGTTAAGTCGGACTCCGACCAAGGCGTCGGAGTTTAAATATATGACAAAACAAACATCATATGAAGCAAAAGACATTTATGTCTTAGAGGGGCTTGAACCGGTCAGAAAACGACCGGGTATGTATATTGGTTCCACCGGCATTGACGGCCTTCATCATTTGATTTGGGAGGTTATTGATAATGGTCTTGATGAAGCCAGCGCTGGTTTTGCCACAGAAATAGAGTTAACTTTGCTGCCAGATAATCGGGTTAGGGTTAGCGATAATGGACGAGGCATTCCCGCGGCCAAGCATCCCCAAACTAAAAAATCTACTTTAGAAACAGTTATGTGTACGCTTCATGCCGGAGGCAAGTTTGGCGGGGATTCGTATAAGATTGCTGGCGGTTTGCATGGAGTTGGTGTTTCGGTTGTCAATGCTTTATCAGTTTGGACCAAGGCAGAGGTTTGTCGCCAGGGCGGTCTTTATGTCCAGGAATATGCGCGAGGCAAAGCTAAGGCCAATGTTAAGAAAGTAAAAAAATGCAGCGGCACTGGCACAGTTATCACTTTTGAACCAGACCCGCAGGTTTTTAAAACAATTAGCTTTAAATGGTTTAAAATATTAAAGCGTTTGCGCCAACAGGCCTATTTAACTAAAGGAATTAAGATAATTGTTAAAGATGAGAGAAGCCAACCCTATAAAAATTACGCTTTTTACTTTGAAGGCGGCATTATTTCTTATGTTAAATACCTTAATCGCGACCAAGAAGTTAGGCATGATAATGTTTTTTATGTTTCTAAAACACAGGAAGACATGCTGGTTGAAGTTGCCTTTCAATATACTAATGACCTTCAGGGATATGAAGAAGGTTTTGCTAATAATATCTATACGGGCGAAGGAGGGATGCATATCACCGGTTTTAGAACTGCTTTAACTAGAACTTTGAATGATTATGCTAAAAAGAACGGCTATTTAAAGAACAATGGTAAAAATGGCGCAGACAAACTAAGCGGTGATGATGTTCGTGAAGGCATCACCGCCGTGATTAGCGTTAAATTAAGAGAGCCTCAATTTGAAGGGCAGACCAAGGCTCGTTTAGGCAATCCTGAAGCGCGAGGCATCGTAGAAACGGTTATGGCTGATGGCTTAGAAGAATTTTTAGAAAAAAACCCTCAAGATGCTAAGGCAATTATGGAAAAGACGCTTTTGGCAGCCAAGGCTCGTCAAGCAGCCAAAGCAGCTCGGGAAACAGTTATTCGTAAAGGAGTTATGGAAGGGTTGGCTTTGCCGGGGAAACTGGCTGATTGTTCCAGTCGCGATCCAGCTGAGTCCGAGCTCTATGTGGTTGAAGGCGATAGCGCCGGCGGCTCGAGCAAACAGGGACGGGACCGAAGATTCCAGGCGATTCTTCCTTTGCGCGGTAAGATTCTTAACGTAGAAAAGGCTCGTTTAAGCCGGGCCTTAACCTCTGATACAATTAAGTCATTAATCATCGCTTTAGGTACAGCCATTGCTGATGATTTTAATATTGATAAGTTAAGATATCATCGGATTATTATGATGTCGGATGGAGATGTTGATGGCCGACATATTAATACGTTGCTTTTAACCTTATTCTACCGCTATTTCTCAGAAATTATTGAAAAAGGCTATTTATACATTGCTCAACCTCCCCTCTATAAAATGAAAAAGGGTAAACAAATTAAATATGGCTATACCGAAGCTGATAAAACAAAGATTATGACTTCTTTGGGCAAAGAAGGAGTTGATATCCAACGCTACAAAGGACTGGGCGAGATGAATCCGGATGAACTATGGGAAACTACGATGGATCCAAAGAATCGGGTTATGAAACAAATAACGATTGATGATGCTAAAGAAGCTGATAAGATTTTTGATGTTTTAATGGGTGATGAGGTAGCCCCTCGAAAGAAATTTATTCAGATTCATGCTAAGAATGTTAAGAATCTTGATATTTAATCTTGAAACTTGACACTGTCATAGAATTAGAATAATGTAAGGGCAATGCCCTTGAGGGGTTTTTTAAATAAATGAAAATTAATCAATTACCTAAAAAAGCGATAAAGTTTCTTAAGGAAGTCCGTCTGGAACTAAAACGGGTCACTTGGCCTACCCGCCAAGACACCATTAAGCATACTTTGCTTGTTATTGGCTTGACTCTGGCCGTAGCAGCTTTTCTAGGCGGTCTGGACTTTTTGTTCGGTTGGTTATTAAATGAATTTATTTTGTAAGGGCTTGCTCTGGTCGCCCCAGGCGACCAGATAGCAAACCTTAGTCGCCTGAGGCGACTGATAATTTTGTAACTAAATTTATTTCATAAATTTAGACAAAACAAATCATGCCTAAACAAATACAACAAGGGAGAAATTGGTATGTGCTCCATACATATTCTGGCTATGAAGAGGCGGTCGCCCGTAATTTAAAGCAGCGTATTGAATCAATGAATATGGAGGATAAGATTTTTAGTATTTTAGTGCCGACTGAAAAAAAGATTAAGATTAAGAAAGGCAAGCGAGTGATTGAAGAAGAAAAAGTTTATCCTGGATATGTCTTGGTTGAAATGATTGTGACTGATGATTCTTGGTATGTAGTTAGGAATACTCCTCGAGTGACTGGGTTTATCGGCGCCGGGACAGTGCCCACGCCTGTTGCACCCGATGAAATTAAATCATTGCAAAAACGGATGGGCGTGGAAGAGCCTAAATACAAAATTGATGTGGTTATTGGTGATTTGGTTAAAATTATTGATGGTCCTTTTAAGGATTTTGACGGTAAGATTTCTGAAATTGATGAGAAAAAAGGCAAGATTAAAGTTTTGGTTTCTGTGTTTGGTCGAGAAACTCCAGTAGAATTAGACTTTTTACAAGTTAAAAAGATCTGATGTAGCCTCCTGAGGCGACTGATAATTTTATAACAAAATTTAAAATTTTGATAAAATATTCATGGCTAAGAAAATTCTAACAAATATTAAATTACAGATTCAGGCCGGTCAGGCTAATCCGGCTCCGCCCATTGGGCCGGCTTTGGGTCAGCATGGTTTAAATATCCAGGATTTCTGTACTAAATTTAACGAGGCGACTAAAGATAAAAAGGGTGATATTATTCCGGTGGAAATTACGGTTTACGAAGACCGGACTTTTGACTTTAAATTAAAAACCCCGCCCGCTTCTGATTTATTACGCAAGGCAGCCGGGATTAAAAAAGGTTCAGGCGAGCCTCATAAGAAAAAAGTAGGCAAAGTAACTAAGCAGCAAATTAAAGAAATTGCTGATAAAAAAATGCCTGATTTAAATGCTTTTGATTTAGAACAAGCAGAGAAGATTATAGAAGGAACTGCGAGATCAATGGGCGTAGAGGTTAAATAGAGTATGCCCGCCAGAGGCGAGTCCTCGATTTTGTATCAAAATTAAAATTTTGAAAAAATCGGGAGGTATTGAAATAAAATAGATATTGTGATATATTTGAATGAATGAATAAGGAAAATTAAACAGGAGGAATCCTGTTTTTATGTTTTTTAACAGCAGAATATTAAGGAAGGGAGGTGGTTTCATGTCTAGACCAAGTTGGGAAGAAATATTTATGGAAATAGCTGTAGTCATGTCAAAGCGGTCGACTTGTCTAAGGCGTCAAGTGGGCGCAGACCTAGTTTTAGATAAAAAGATTCTAGGGACTGGTTATAACGGAGCTCCCTCTGGATTTGAACATTGTCTGAACATTGGATGCGAAAGAGAGAAACTAGGCATTCCGTCTGGCGAACGCCTCGAAGTTTGTCGGGGAATACACGCGGAGAATAATGCGATTCGGCAGGCGCTCCATGCAAGAGATTCTTTGATTGGCGCAGAACTGTTTTGCACCAACTTTCCTTGTAGTGAATGCGCCAAACTTATCGCCGATGAAGGAATCAAGCGGGTAGTTTATCTGGAATCTTATAGCAGCGAGCTGGCTGAGAAGATTTTAAGAGAAGGTCATGTTAAATTCGAAAAATTCAAAGGGAAATTAGGAACGAAAGAATATTAATGGAAAAAGGAGGTGATAAATCATGACTGATCAAAAGAAAAAGAAAGATTTTAGCAGTTATACTTATGGTGAGGCTAGGACCGGAGGCGGTCAGTTAATCAAATTTACATGTGAACCCGAAGACGTGAAGAAAATTAAATCTTTTTTGGCTGAAAATGTAAGAGGCATTGATGTCCCTGTGACTGGTCAAGTAAGCACGTCTCATGGGACGTTTGGGCAATACTCCAGATATAAAGTCGTTCAACATAAATATGCAGGCGGTGGATACGGACCATCTTGTGGGGGATGCATTGAAGTTTTGGAAATTAAAAATCCTCCTATGAGTAGACATAGAATCGTTATCTATGAGTTTTCAAACGGACACGGCGTTTGAACGAGGCATTAAGAGGCCAGACAGGGAGATAGAAAGAATTGAGGTAGTAGAGAAACAAGTTGAGAAGGGTGGAAAGAAATGGTCAGGTGTTTTTCATAAATCGCCATATTAATTCATAAAAAAGGAGGTAAAAACATAAAAAAGGTCTGATTAAAAAAAAACTTAATTAGGTCTTTTATTTTCCCAAAAAGCTGGTATAATAGCTTTCAGATATATGCCTAAAGATTCTCTTTCTAAAATAGATTCTAAGATCAACAATTTAATTAAACAGGAATTTACCCGTCATCAAGAGGGGTTTAATTTAATTGCTTCAGATAATTATGTTAGCTTGGCGGTGCGCGAGGCAGTCGGCAGTATTTTAAGCGCTCGTTATGCTGAAGGGTATCCGGAAAAAAGATATTATTCCGGACAATATTTTATTGATCAAATTGAAAAAACAGCTATTCAAAGAGCTAAAAAAATATTTAAAGCCAATTATGCTAATGTCCAGCCTCATTCCGGTTCTAACGCTAATCAAGCCGCTTATTTTGCTTTATTAAAACCAGGTGACAAGATTTTATCAATGAGAATTGATCAGGGTGGTCATTTATCCCATGGCGCTTTAGTTAATTTTTCCGGCCAATTATACAATTTTGTTTTTTACGGAGTGGATAAAAAAACAGAGCGGATTGATTACGAAGAAGTAAGCAGAATCGCTCAGAAAGAAAAACCTAGATTAATTATAGCCGGCGCTTCCAGCTATCCGCGCCAGATTGATTTTTCTAAATTTAGTAAAATTGCCAAAGAAAACAAAGCATATTTAATGGCTGATATTGCCCATGTAGCTGGTTTGGTGGCGGCTAAGTTACATCCTCAGCCTTTTCCATATTGTGATCTAGTTACGATGACTACTCACAAGACCTTAAGAGGGGCGCGCGGTGGTTTAATTCTTTCTAATGATAAGATTATCGCTGAGAAAATAGATAAGGCGGTTTTTCCTGGCTTGCAGGGCGGTCCTTTGCAAAATGAAATTGCCGGCAAAGCAGTCGCCTTAAAACAAGCTAGCCAGCCAAGCTTTATTCAATATCAAAAACAGGTTATTAAAAACGCTCAAGTTTTAGCTAAAATTCTTATAGAACAAGGATTTGATTTAGTTTCAGGCGGTACGGATAACCATCTGATTTTAGTTAATCTAACCAAGCTTGATTTGACCGGCAAAAAAGCCCAAGAAGCTCTAGAAGCAGTTAATATTTATGTTAACCGTAACATAGTGCCAAATGATTCACGTTCTAAGTGGCAGACTTCAGGTATTCGTTTAGGTGCGCCGGCCGTAACTAGCAAAGGATTAAAACAAAAAGAAATTAAGCAAATTGGTCTTTTGATTGTTAAAATCCTTAATAATATTGATGATTTGAAAATCAGACAGCAAGTTAAAAACCAAGTGATTAAATTAGCTAAAAAATTTCCTGTTTTATGAAAATTATTAATGGCCATAAAATAGCTAATCAAGTTTTAGCTGACTTAAAGCAAGAAATTAAACTAAGAAAACTTAAGCCCTGCTTAGCTATTATTTTAATTGGTTCTGATCCAGCTTCTCAGCTCTATGTTAAACTGAAACAAGAAAAAGCAAAGCAAATAGGAGTTAAGGCGGGGCAGTATCTTTTGGCTGATAATGTTTCAGAACGAGAAGTTTTAGAAATTATCAATAAATTAAATCAGAATTCAGAAGTAAATGGTATTTTAGTTCAAATGCCTTTGCCTAAACATTTATCAAAAGATAAGATTGTGTCAGCGATTAGCTTAGCCAAAGATGTAGATGGTTTTGTAAAAAATAGTCACTTTCAGCCTCCATTTATTTTGGCCATAGAAAAAGCTTTAAAAGAAACAAGAGAAGATTTGAAAGATAAAAAGATATTAGCTTTGGTTAATTCTGATGTTTTTGGCAAGGTCTTACAAGATAAATTAGGAATTAGATATTTATTAGGCTTTAATCAAGATTTAAGCCAAGCTGATGTTGTTATTACTGCCCTAGGCAAGCCGAATATAATTAAAGGTGATATGATAAAGCAGGGCGCTATTTTAATAGATGGCGGAATCAGTCAAAAAAATGGTAAAATAGTTGGAGATATTGATAGGGAAAGCGTTCAGGAAAAAGCAAAATGGCTTTCACCCGTACCGGGCGGAGTAGGCCCCTTGACCGTAGCTTTTTTGTTCAAGAATGTTATTGGCTCCGAAAACTAAATTTTTTAAATCGCTTATCCCTACCCTCGCTTTACCTGCCTACCGGCAGGCAGGCTCGGGCGCGCGCCCACACCCCCGCCCGCCTACGCTACGCGAAAGCGTTGCGGGCGCGGTACGATTTAAAAAATTTGTTTTCTGCGCTCTGTATATATGAAATACGTACCAGTTATTGGATTAGAAATACATAGTGAATTAAAAACAGCCAGTAAGATGTTTTGTAATTGTCTTAATGATCCGGAAGCGGAGAAGTCTAATGTTAATGTTTGTCCAATTTGTATGGGTCATCCCGGAACCTTGCCGGTGATTAATCAGACTGCCTTAGAATTGGTCATTAGAACTGGTTTAGCTTTGAATTGTCAGATTCCTAAGTCAGCCAAATTTGATCGTAAAAACTATTTTTACCCTGATTTGCCTAAAGGTTATCAGATTTCTCAATATGATTTGCCTTTATCGGGCAAGGGGTCCTTAGAAATCGATCAAAAAAAAATTAGAATTACTCGAATTCATCTGGAAGAAGATACGGGTAGATTAGTCCATTCCACCGGAGCGGGCTATTCTTTAGTTGATTTTAATCGGGCCGGTGTCCCCTTAATGGAATTAGTTACCGAGCCAGATATTGATTCAGGCCAACAAGCTAGGCAGTTTTGCGAAGAATTGCAAATAATCCTCCGCTATTTACAAGCTTCTGAAGCCAATATGGAAAAAGGACAGATGCGCTGTGAAGTTAATATTTCCCTAGGAGCAGATAAAAGAGAATTAGGCGTTAAAGTAGAAATTAAGAACTTAAATTCTTTTCGGGCCGTAGAACGGTCCATTGATTATGAGATAAAAAGGCAGACGGATTTACTGGAATCAGGTGGTAAAGTTGTTCAGGAAACCAGAGGTTGGGATGAGATCAAGCAAAAGACCTTTTCTCAAAGAAAAAAGGAAGGATCAGCTGATTATCGCTATTTCCCAGAACCAGATTTGCCTCCTTTAACTAATCTGGCCGATTACAGCGCTAAACTTAAGGTAGGATTGCCTGAATTGCCCCAAGCTAAAAGAGATAGATTTTTAGAAGAGTATAAATTACCAGAAGCTGATGTTAATACTTTGGTAACCAGCAAGGGTTTAGCTGACTATTTTGAACAAGTTGTTTCAGAATTAACTACTTGGCTTAAGATTAAGAAAATTGATGATAAACAGCCTTTGATTAAATTAACCGCTAATTATTTTTTAACAGAATTACAGAAATTATTAATAGCTAGTAGAACAAAAGTTGGTGATTGTAAAATTAGCGCAGAAAACTTTGCTGAATTTATCTCGATGATTGAGCAAAAAGATATTTCTAGTTCAGCCGCCCAGACTGTTTTGAAAGAAATGTTTGAAACAGGCACCGATCCTTCAGAAATTGTGGACCAAAAACAATTGAAACAGGTTAGTGATCAAGGCGCTTTAGAAGAAATTGTTAACCAGGTTATTAAAAATAATCCTCGACCAGTTGAGGATTATAAGGCGGGCAAGGAAAATGCCCTCCAATTTTTAGTAGGCAAAGTTATGGCCGTTAGTAAAGGGCAGGCTAATCCGGAAGTGGTCAGAGAGATTCTCAAAGATAAGTTAGTTAAATAAATTCTTTAATTAATTTAACTGCTTGGCTATAGGTTTTTATCCATTTAATTGTTTTATCTCTTTTAAACCAAGTCATTTGTCGGCGAGCGTATTGCAAAGTATGTAATTTAATTAATTGTTTAGCTTGTTCCAAACTAATTTTATCTTCTAAATAGTCAATTATTTCTTGGTAGCCAATACTATCTAAAGAATGCGGTCCAGTGTCGTATTTTTTTATTAGCTTTCTAACTTCTTCAACTAAGCCCGTCTTAATCATTTGTTCAATTCTTTTAGCCACTTTTTGTTCAAAATTCTTTTGATCTAACTTAATCCCGATTTGGAGGAGGTTAAATAGGGCTGGCCCTTTTTGTTTTTGCTGGGAAAAAGGCTTTTTAGTAATTAAACAAACTTCCAAAGCCCGAACCATTCTCCGTTTGTTATTAATATCAATTACTTTTAAGGATTGGGGGTCTAGTTTTTTGAGCTGGTTATATAATTGTTGATTAGTTTTTCTTTCTAGCTGATTTCTAAGTTTTTTATCTGGTTTAACTTCTGGAATTTGGAGATTATCAACAATTGATTGGATATAGAGGCCAGTGCCACCGACTAAAAAGGGGAGCTGGTTATTTAGTTGAATTTGTTTAATGGTTTTAATCGCCTTATCTTTAAATTGGGCTAAAGTAAATTCTTGATCTGGTTTAACAATATCAATCAGATAATGTTTAATGCCCTGCATTTGTTTTTCAGTTACTTTGGCTGTGCCAATATCCATTTCCTGATAAATCTGGCGAGAATCAGCTGAAATTATCTGACCGTTAAATTGCTTAGCTAATTTAATTGCTAAGTCAGATTTACCAGAACCAGTTGGCCCGAGAATTACTATTAATTTGTTTGTAGATAGTTTCATTCCATAAACTTTGAAAACTAAATTTTTTAAATCGCTTATCCCTACCCTCGCTTCGCCTGCCTACCGGCAGGTAGGCTCGGGCGCACGCCCACACCCCCGC
>NYYU01000048.1 GCA_002685955.1 Parcubacteria group bacterium
CAAGTAACTTTAAATACAATCTGGGAGATATAACTAGATTATATAATTTAGAGAGTATATTTCTATAAAACGAATTAACCATACTTAGAGCTTCTATTACTCTTAGCCCTTTCTCAGAGAAGAAGAGAACTAGATATTTGGACCATAAATCCCTTTCTAGAAAAATAACTATATTTTCAGGATTTCCACACAAATTATCTCTTGTATTCCAGATCGCATAATTAATAAAAACAACTACCTCTCTAATATCTCTAAATACATGCTTATCCAGATACACAAAAATCTTTTCAATGGGAAGGTGACATCCAATATTCCTAATAAGAACACTATTGGCAAACTCATTCTCTCTTATCATACTACACACTTTTGTAATTTCATTTTCTACTGAATATTCAACACACCCCCCTTCTTCATCTCTAATAGATCCAACATTGAATTCCGCCCTCATTGGCTTAGACCTCAGAATGCGAAGATATAACATCACTTTAACTATCTTTCCACAAAACAATGTGTCTGTATAATAGTAGATGTGTGAATAGTTCAACCCTGAAAAAACTATTGCTATAAGATTCAATATAGAAAGTCTAAATGTATAAATGTGTTTCATAAACTCGCAATCCTCACTTTTCATGAGATTACATGCCAGCAAAACTCCAAGCGGATCGATGGTGATGAACGGTACTCTTTAGAGGAATGGTGTATTCTCTATACTGCCCTGAGTATCAACACGTTGAGACATAACATATCTCAACCTTTATTATTTTAAACAGAATCATTCTTTGACTCCTTAAAATAATTAATTGAAGGCCTGAAATTATCAGAAATCTTAGGACTTCTCCTTTCTACTCTCATGTATTTACTGGCAGCAAGAAGGTGTGATATAACATAGAATATTGCTTCAACAACGCCGACTGTAAAGTAAACAACTAAACCAATATAAGGGTTAAACATAATAATAAATATTGAAACACATTGCAAATCACTCATTATATTGATTAAAGTTAATGGCATCTTATCTCTTAAATATGGCTCTAATTGCACACTTGTATCTTCAGTAATCCAACGGGCATATGCCGAATACCTATCGAGCGTTAAATGGTAGTATGGTGTCAAGATAACAGATAAAACTCCTATCCAGATTAAATAATGAGGCCCATTATTTACAAATACAAAAAAAGCGAGTGACAATCTTAGTGCTGTTAGCGTTATAATATCTATGTATCCATCTATAAATTTTCCAAAAAAAGTAGATGTCCCCTTAACTCGCGCAATATTACCATCCACAAAATCCATTAAGCACGAAAACAAAAAAATCCACAAACCTATAATCAAATATTGTTTAGTCCCGAAAAAAATAAACAATGTGGCAAGAACTCCTATCCCACCACTTAAATACGTTGTCACATTTGCTGAAATGTTCAGTTTTAGAAAAAATGGAGTTATGAAAAATGATAAATATCTAAACACACGGTTGGATATTGGCAGAGAAAAAAAACCTGTTTTTTTATAACTGCTACTAACATGTTTGTATTGATTATAATAATTTCTAATCATTTTCTCATTTGGGGGTAACGTTTTCTCGCATTATCAAGATCTTCTTTTGTGTCGATCTCTAACCACATTTTATCCCTGACATCAACATAGCCTATTTTAACCCCTTTTTTCCCAAGACTATCAATTGCAATCGTATAGTAATCATCCTGATGGCCAGAAACCGTTGACGCCATCTGTTCTAATAACATTTTTGTGCCAGTATCAGAAAACTTTGCAATACCTATAAAAGTACCGGACGCTTCTGACGCAGAAATATGGCTACCTAAGCTTATTAAATTCCCATCCTCTATCTTAACGTTCATAGTGCCTTCTAAAACCTTGCTGGTATCAACAATAACACAAATATCCTCTTCAGACTCTTTTGCTCTTTTAATAATCTCAACATCAAAGATCACATCTGCGAAAAAGCATAATAAACCACCGTTAAGTTCTTCTTTGACACTCCACAAAGTATGAAGATTGTTCGTGTTCTCATAATCAGTATATTCTCTATACCTGATCCTATCATCACCCAACTCCTCTTTGATCATATCACCCTTATAGCCGACAACAACAACTATATCCTTTATACCTATATCTCTGATGGCGTTAATTTGCCAATCAATCATCCTTTTCATACCAACTTCAAGCAGACATTTCGGTTTCTCAAGTGTAATCGGATATAATCTTGAACTCCTTCCTGCTGCAAGTATAATTGCTTTCATCTTAGTGCTCATAAAATGTCCTTATCCTTCTCATTCCGTAAGCAGCAAGAATTGCTCCTTCTTTTTCTCCATTACCTGAGTTCTTAAAGCCTCCAAATGGTGCTGCCTCTGTACGGTAACTTGGGAAGCCATTCCAACTAAACTGTCCCACTATTAATTCATTTGATACCTTTTCCGCAATTTCACGCTTCTTTGTCATTACAGCTCCGGCCAACCTATAACCAGTCTTTTTAGCAAAAGAAATTGCTTCATCGAGATTTTCCACCCTTATAATCGGAGCAATAGGACCAAATGTTTCATTTGAAACAAGTTCTGAGTCTATATTGACATTATCAAGTACTGTTGGAGAATAAAGAGCTCCATCTCTTTTATTGCCTAATAGCAGGTCTGCACCGTCCTTTATTGCGTTACTAACTCTTTCCTCAAGCACTATAGCAGCCTCCTCAGATATAACTGTTCCCATATCAACCGTTTCGTCATAAGGGTCTCCATATTTTAATTTTTCCACTTCACCGACTAACCTCTTTACAAATATTTCAGCAACGCTTTTAATTACTATAATCATCCTTATTGCAGTACACCTCTGGCCGGAATTCTTAAAACAACCTTTAAGAGTCTCTCTCGCTGACCTTTCAATGTCTGCGTCATCATTGACAATAAGCGCAGAACACCCTCCAAGCTCAGACACATATTTCTTTAATATATTCCCGGAATCTGCCATCTTCCTTGCTATATCTAATCCAGCTTCTAATCCTCCTGTAAATGTTACCATATCAACAAGCGGTGATGTTATCATTTGCCGAGCTGCTGCTTTACCTAAGTCATCAGTAACAATATTTAACATATTTTTCCCCAATCCTGCCTCAATCAATAACTGCCCGAGTTTAATAGCAGACAAAGGCGTTTTTGAAGAAGGCCTGAGTACAAGACAGGTTCCAGCTGCAATAGCCGGGAACACCTTGTGTGCCACCTGGTTCATAGGGTGATTAAAAGGAGTTATTCCTACAACAAGATCCATAGGTTCGGTAATAACCTTAAGTGTTGGCCTGCCTTCTTGTGATTCAATTACGTAATCATTCGTTGTATCTTTTTCAATAAATTCAGCTATAGTAGAAGCGCATAAGGCAACGTTTGAAACCCTGTCAATTTCATGCATTGTATCCTTTATACACAAACCTGCTTCAGATGTAATAAGCTCTGCTAAATTTCTTTTATTCTTCAGTAACAGATTTGATACATTTCTCAAAACTTTTGCCCTGTCAGATCCTGTCAATTTGGGCTTTGTTTCGTATGACAATCTTAATGCCTTCTGCACCTGGTCAGCAGATGCCACAGGAATTGTCCCAACCTTTTCTTTACTAAAAGGATTGTAAACATCGAATACCCGCTGGGATGTCACATATTTACCGTCAATTATCATATTTATTTACGTATGCTTTAAAAACATTACAAAAAACTATCGGAATATATTTATTCATTCATTAGCTATCTATAAACTCGCGGAACCACAGTTCCACGTTCATAAGCATCCAGACTTTTTTACCCCAGAAATCATAATCTAATTTCTGAGGATTGCTCAGCAAGAATTCCAGCCGATTACTTCGAAATATACCTCTTTTACTAGAGCGCGGATCAAGAAGAATTTCTTTTGCAGAATTAATCATGCCATTTTTTATCCAGGAATCCAGGGGAACGGGAAATCCCAGCTTTTTTCTACTTGATATCTGAGGAGGCAAATAATCCTTAGAAAAAGTTCGTAAAATATACTTTGATTCATCTAACCATTCGCTTGATTTGAAGCTATCCACCGAAAGACCGCGCAAGGCATGTAAAGGAGAACGCCATCTTAATTTGTATTTAACTGGTATTGCCGAAACAAATTCTACAAGCTCATGATCGACAAAAGGCACCCTTGCCTCTACACTTGCAGCCATTGTCATAGTATCCAGCCTATCTAAAAGACAACTGAGATGCATTTTCTCAAAAATATATAAAACCCGATCATACACGTTACCTGATTCAACATAGTCAAAAATAGATTCCCATTCATTTATTATAGATTTATCAAAATTTAATTCGTTATTTACTTCATCCGTAAAAATAGACCATTTTTCCTCAAAAGGTACCCAGTTGTAGACCGAAAAGAAATGTTCCATATGAGTTTTTATTGATAACCATTTATCTGCATTTCTACCGGCTCCCAACAATTTGATTACTCTCTTTCTTAAAATATCTGGGATATATTTATTGACAAATGATATTTTCTTATAATCAAAAGGTGATCTCTGGACTCTGCCATACCCTCCGAAGAGCTCGTCAGCCCCCTCTCCGCTAATTACAACGGTAATGTGTTTCTTCAGTTCAACTGACATTTGAAACAAAGCAATTTCGTGCGGGATAGAAAGAGGCGCATCTTTCTGATGAACTAACTGTGTCAATGAATTCAAATAGTTTTCCTGTGAAAGCGTAATATGACAATGATCAGTTTTAAATGCATCGCTGACAATCTTTGCAAAAGAATATTCGCTGTATCCATTCTCTGAAAACCCTATGGAAAAAGTTTTTATAGGGTTTTCAGAGAACTTCGCCATTAATGCCACCAAAATAGAAGAATCAAGGCCTCCTGATAAAAATGCACCAAGAGGCACATCACTCATCATTCGTTTTTTAACAGATTGAGTCAACAAACGACCAATCTCATTTAAATAATATTTCTCCCCCAAATCATTCTTTTGTGAGTGGAACGGTAGCTCCCAATATTTCCTTAATTGTATATTTCCAACTCCCATTTCAATTTCTAAAAAGAATCCGGGCAAAAGGTGCTTGATTCCCTCAAAAAAGGGTTGATCTCCCATAGGGTAGCGGAATGTCAAATATGAGGAGAGTGCAGAAAGGCTAACTTTCCGGTCAAAGTCAGGATGAGATAGAATAGCTTTTAACTCCGACCCAAAGATCAATAAATCTTTTATAAATGAATAGTAGAACGGTTTTATACCTAACCTGTCACGGGCCATCAACACTTTACGGTTCTTTACATCATAAACAACAAACGAAAACATCCCGTTGAATGCTTCTATACAACCCTTGTCCCACTCCTCATACCCATGTACAATAACCTCTGCATCACAATTAGTTTTAAAGGTATGCCCTTTACCGGCAAGAATATTCTTCAAATCCTGAAAGTTATATATCTCGCCATTAAAGACAACAAATACAGAACCATCTTCATTACTCATGGGCTGATGGCCAGATTCCAAATCAATAACAGAGAGTCTTCTATGTCCCAAGCCTACAAATCCATCTGAAAAATAACCACTATCGTCGGGTCCCCGATGAACCATACAGTCAGTCATGACTTTTAGTTCATTAGTATTCACCCCTCTTCCTTTTAAGTTTATAATCCCGGCTATACCACACATTTTTTACACTCTAAATACCTTATATATTAAATCCTCAAAAAAAGAGAGGACAGTTTTATAATCTCTCAAATTTCTAGTTTCTATCTATCCGTAACTAACAATCCAGATGCCCATACACTATCAAAACAGTTTTTTCTGTGAGCTGTGCCGTTAAACCGCCACAGGCACCTACTATCTTTATAAGATCTTATTCATAAAACCGCAGCTTCTACTTCCTCGATTTCTTCAAAATACTTTGAGTATCCTATAAAATCTTAATTTATGTATGGGGTGATAGTATGTAGTCATGTAAGCCCTGGAATGTCACCATGAATTAACTTCATTAATAAATTCTCTTGTTACATAATCAAATAATATTTTTGCACATTCATTAATCGTTTTAGATGCGGTCTCAATCGTAAGCTCAGTATTATTTGATTCTTGGTAAGGCTCGGTTACGCCTACAAAATTCTGAAGATTACCATCAAACGCTTTTCTATAATTCCCCTTATAATCTCTTTTCGCACATACCTCAACAGGACATCTAAGGAATACTTCAACATAACCACCAAGAATTTTCCTGATTTTTTCACGAGTCTCTCTATGATGAGCAATACCTGTCACTATAACGGCCACACCTTTCTTATTGAATTCTAAAGCTAATTTCGCCTTTGCAAGGCCTACAGAATTTCTATCTTCAGTAGAGAAGTTATTGTCCCTTATTCTTTCGCGTAATTCTTCGCCGTCTAACAATTCAACATTATATATACCTGCTTTTTCCAGATCTGATTTAAGGCGTTTGGCCAGAGTAGTTTTGCCTGAAGCAGAAAGTCCTGTAAGCCATATAGTTAAAGGCGTTAACTTATTTGAACTCAAAAGAAACCACTTCTTTCTCTAAACAGTATAATAATTTACATTCTGCCATTTACACTCATCACACAATAGTTTTTCAGGGAAAAGCACAATAACATTAGAAATAATTTAGCTTTAACTAAACAAATCATGAAACTATATGTTGCAATATCCATTCTCCATCTACCTTTTTCCACACATTCGATTTTTCTCTATACCTATCCATGACATACCAGAAATAGTCGGCATCTATATCAATGTAATTTTTAAACCACTCAAAGTATTTTTTGGGAAATTCACCGTCATAACGCCTGACCAGAGCAACTCCTTCCTGCCGGGTAATATGATGACGTCGTATATCAGTTTGAGCATCCCTGGAGCATCTTCCCATACCAAATTTGATAAAACTGAGATACCAGTGAAAACCATCTAATTTATCATCAAGGCTAACATACATCGTATAAGTCCCCTCTGAACGACCTTCAGGATTTGGCCTAAAACCTGTATGTTTAAAACAGTAATAATAGTTTTCCTGTGGTGTCCATTTTTTGTAATACGAGTACCAGTGCATTTCTGCCCCGGATTTTCTTATTAAATCTGGATGAGGGGGCCTATACCACTGTAAAGTATTTTCTAGTATTTCACCTTTTTTGAACAACCCTCTCTCTAAACCAACCTCCGCAAGTGCATCTACCGACATCCCTTTAAAATATTCATATTCCCATTCCTCAAGACCCTCCTTAGGAAGATACTTATATTTTTCAGAACCTCCGTATTCAAGCTCTCCATTTTCACCATAAATCATAAACTTGATACCAAACCTGGTTGCGATATGCCATGCCCATGCCTTTTGTCCATAAGTAAATGGCTGCCATGCATCACCAACTAGCTCAAATGCCAACTTTGAAAGCTTCCTATGTAAAATCCCGTTAGGTTGGCCAAGAATATTATCCATACCAGACGACACAAAACTATTTAGATTTTGCCATCCTATATCAGTGTATTCAAAAGGTGACCAGGTCACACACAGAGGATTCATTCCATATCGATGTTTAAGCTGGTAAGCCACAAACCCGCTATCTTTTCCTCCGCTCCCCGGAACAACAACATCGTAACTTCCATTTCCACTGCGATACTTATCACAAAGAACCTGCAACTCTCTTTCCCTTTTCTCCCAATCAATCTCATGGTCCTTCTCATATGCCCACTGACAAGGAGAGCAAACACCCTTTTTGTTAAATCCTGTCCTTGGTCTTTGATTTGAAACAACACAGTTCTTACAGAACTTTACTTCTTTAGGGATTTCTTCATACTGAGCATCCAAAGTCAGGAAATCAAATTTAGACGGCCTCACAATACCTCCTTAGTTTATATATAAGCTCATCAGTAAGGATTACATTATTACTGCAAAACAAAATTTCTCAAGATAGCCAATCCCGTATCCCCACTAAGCTCAGGGTGGAATTGGCAACCCACAATATTATCTTTCTTCAAAACAGAACAATATTCATCCAGTCCGTATCTTGTTACCGCCAGACATTGTTCAGGATTATCCACAAAAACTATATATGAATGCAGGAAATACATAAATGATTTATTTCTTGAGTCTTTCAAAATAGTATTCTTCCAGGGATTAATTCTTCCTGCTTCACCTGACACTTTTCCTTGATGCAATGTCTCAGGCAACATAATTGAATTCCATCCTATCTGTGGAACCTTATATTTTTTTCCAACTGGATCAGGTTCTTTAAAACGTACAACCTTGCCTTTAATCAAATCCAGCCCTCTATGCAATCCATGTTCTTCAGAAAATGACAA
>NYYU01000049.1 GCA_002685955.1 Parcubacteria group bacterium
CATCCGCTGTTAAGATAAAATCAAATGTCATCAAAGCCGTCAAAATCCTCGTCAGGATTTTGTTCAAAATGAGTTCGAGCGGTTTTTAAGAAATCCAGCCATCAATATTTTTTATCGTGCAGACCCGTTTCTTGGCTTAACCAAGCCAAAAATCAGGGATTGCCGAAATTATTGAAAGTCTCTAATAAGGTACTAAAATGAAAATTCTAAACGAGATAACTGAAGACGAAGTAACTGCTGCTATTCTTCAATATAATTCGAATTCATTTCGTTTCAAAGATAGGTTAAAAGAGTTGTTCAGGCAAAAAGGATTAGATATGAAGATAGTAACTAATCCCGATTTGAAAAGTGACGGCGAGAATACGTTAAGAAGACAATTTGTTCAGTCATTGGATGGTTCCGGTATCGGTGGTTATCTTGATAAAAGTTTTCCAAAGGATGTAGCGTGGAAAAAAGCACGGCTTAGCAAAGAAGATCTGCAGAAAATTAAATACATTGACTATAGTTATTGGAATGAGCTTACTAAAAATACAAGATTAGTTCGGGACGGAGCCAAAAGTATTAAAAAGGGCGTTGTAGTATTTAACGAAAGTAATCAGCCTTTCTGGGATGCATTTGAAGCTCTAAAACAAGGCAAGAAGTTTCCTGCGCCGATACTGGTTACAAAAAATGATAGATCTGATTTAGTTGTGATTGACGGACATTTAAGATTAACAGTGTATTTGCTTGATGAACGCTATGCGCCGGATGAGATAGAAACTACTATAGGTTATTCGGAAAATTTTTCCTCATGGGATCTTTATTAATCCAGCCAACGATATTTCTTATCGTGCAGACCAGCATACTTAACTAAGATATAGATATTATGAATAGATTCATTTATTTTGATGTTGGTGGTGTTGTTATACGAGATTTTAGCGGTACGAATAAATGGGAAGAGCTAAGAAGAAGTATCGGAATCAAACCCGAACAAGATATAAAAGGAACAGAGGATCGGAAAGCATTGTAAAGAAACCGCATAGCAAAAGAATGAGAAGCCATATCCAAAGAGCTTTACGGCGCTTTTTATTGAATTCGTATCCGCATTTACTGCAATACTTGGCGTTGCCGGGATTTATGAGCTTACAATCTGGACACGATATTTTGGTTTCAGAAATTTGTATAGTATATAGTATAATATAATTAATAGCTAAAGGTAAGCGCAACAAAGATACCACTTTTAAGTGGTATTTTTATTTATATTTTTGTAAAAGAGTGTTATTATTAAAACATAGTCATAAAGGTCGGAATAGTAATTAATAATTAAAATATTTAGTCTATATGAATCGTAACCACGTTAACCGTCTGACTAAAGCAAGAGAAAGGGTGACCAGCGATGAGGTTAAGGCTGACCTTGGCGCGCAAATCGCGGTTTTAGAAGAAGCAAACGTAAAGGCTGAAACTTTTGTCAAAGAAAACGAGGACAAGTTTAGTCTTTTTGGTTGGTTAATTAAGCTTTTTAACTAGTTATTATGTATGTAAATAAAAAAAGATTTGTTTATATTTCTCTTTGTGTTTTACTTGGAATTATCGTGAGCATTATAATCCATGCTCTGATTGAAATTCCAGTGCTTAAGTTTTTTGTGAATAACTTGACCTGGCCCCAATGGTATGTAATACACTACATTGGTTCAGTCATTCTTTTGGCCTTAGGAGTCTTGGCCGGCTATTTTATTGGAAAGCGCTGGTGGAGAATTGTTTATATTGAAAAAAACTATAAAAGTAGGTATTTTGGGAAGGTATAAGGTATAATGTTAGAATTAAAAAGCAAAATTAGAGAAATTCCTGATTGGCCTAAAAAAGGAGTTAATTTTAAGGATATTACCACCCTATTACAAGACAAGGATTCTTTTAAACAGGTAATAGATTTAGTAACTAATCCTTTAGCTGATAAGGAGATTGATAAAATAGTGGGGATTGACGCAAGAGGATTTTTAATCGCCGCGCCAGTCGCCTATAAGTTAAATCTTGGCTTGGCGATTGTCAGGAAAAAAGGCAAGTTGCCTTATCTAACGATTGAAAAAAAATACATCCTTGAGTATGCTAGCAATGCGATTGAGATGCATCAAGACGCTATTTTAAAAGGCGAGCAGATTGTTTTAATTGATGACTTATTGGCCACTGGCGGGACAGCTTTAGCCGCTTGTGATTTAATTGAAGAATTGGGCGGAGTGATTTTGGAAACTTGCTTTGTGGTTGACCTGCCCTTTTTAAATGGTTCAAAAAAACTTAAACAAAAAGGATACAAAGTGAGGAGTTTGGTTAGTTATGAAAGCGAATAAAAAGAAAATCAAAATAGGCATTATTGGCGGTAGCGGCTTAGATGATCCGGGCATTATAAAAAATGCTCAAGCGATTAGAGTAAAAACGCCTTTTGGTCAGCCAGCCAGTAAATTAGTTACCGGGAAGATTAATGGTCAAGCAGTGGTTGTTTTAGCCCGACATGGCAAAAGCCACAATATTATGCCGACTAAAGTCCCTTATCAGGCTAATATCTGGGCTTTAAAAAAAGTTGGTTGTTCACATATTTTAGCTACCACGGCTTGCGGGTCATTAAGACAGAAAATTAAACCAAGAGAATTGGTTTTTTTAGATCAATTTATTGATTTTACCAAACATCGTAATTTAACCTTTCATGAGGATAAGGTTGTTCATACGGCCATGGCTGATCCATTTTGTTCCGGGTTGCGAGATTTATTAACTAAAACAGCCAAGCAATTAAAAATTCCTCATCATCAAAAGGGAACCATGGTAACAATTGAAGGCCCGCGGTTTTCTACTCGGGCCGAAAGCCATATGTTCCGTGGCCTTGGGGCTGATGTAATTAATATGTCAACCGTACCCGAAGTTATTTTAGCCCGTGAAGCAGGGATTTGTTACACTTCCATTGCTATGGCCACAGATTATGATACTTGGCATAAAAGCCAAGAACCAGTTAGCTGGGAAATGATTTTATCAGTTATGAAAGAAAATGCTGGAAATGTGAAAAGGATATTATTAGAAGTTATCCCTAAAATAGATTTTTTAGAGTGTTCGTGTTCAGAATAGGAAAGCTTGATACGGATTTTAATAAAGAGTATTATAAAATGGCTAATAAATAATTATGATTAAAAATCAAGCAATCTTAATTTTTATCATTTTGATAATCATAGCTGTCCTTGCTTGGGTTTTTATAACCAGGGAGGATGATAATCAAACTGAGCATCAGGATAAAATTAAGGCAACCATGTATAAATCTCCAACCTGTGGCTGTTGCGTTGAATATACCGAATATTTAAAAAAACAAGGTTTTGAAGTTGAAGTGATTAAAACTGAAGATATGGCCTCAATCAAGGACGAACATCAGATTCCAAGCAACATGGAAAGTTGTCATACGCTTGTGATTGATAACTATTTTATTGAAGGACATGCGCCGGTAGAAGCAATTAACCAGCTTTTAGCGGAAAAGCCAGCGATTGATGGTATTTCTTTGCCTGATATGCCTTCAGGCTCACCTGGTATGCCCGGTTTTAAACAAGAAGAATTTAAAATCTTTAAACTATTGAATGGTCAGGTGGAACCATTTATCAATCTATAATATGGCAGAAGATAAAGTATCTTTAAGCGCAAAAGTTTGGTTAGCAATTATTTTTATTCTCTTGATTGGTTTTTCGTTAATAATATTTAATGGGAAAACCATGGATGAACAAAGGCAGGAATTTGTTGAGCAAAAACAAGAAATTATTAGTACTTTGATTGATCAAGGCCAATATGCTTGTTGCTTAGAAAAGCCTTGTGTTTATTGTATTGAAAAAACACCAGGACATGGCGAGGGAGCCACTTGTCATTGTTTACAAGATGTGGTTGAGGGCCGGCATCCTTGTGGTGAATGTATTGGCGAGATTTTAGAGGGCCATGGTAATAAGTATTTATCTCAATACTTTGCGGCGGCCATTGCTGAGGAAGTAGGCCAAGAGCATTTGGAAACCTTAAAACAGATTATTGCTCAGAAATATGACGATGCTGCTTGTGAAATTAATCAAACAAAAGAGTGTCAAGATGAGTAAAAGATTTAAAATAGAAAGGAAAATAAAAATTATGTTTAATAGTACATCAAAAAAAGATTATTTTTTCGGCCTGGTAATCGGTGTTGCGGTTATGGCCGTAATTGGTTTTTTCATCATGCCCAGTCTTTCAAATCAAGCCAGTGATCAAACCGAGAATACAAAGACTAATCCTCAAGAGTCTAGCTCGGGCGTAGAAGTTACCAAGGATGATCATATTCGGGGTAATTTTAATGCAAAAGTAACCATTATTGAATATTCTGATTTCCAGTGTCCTTTTTGTGAGGGATTCCATAAGACGATGAAACAAATAGTTAAAGATTACCCTAATGATGTTAGATGGGTTTACAAGCATTTTCCTTTAGATTCAATCCATCCTTTGGCTCGACCAGCCGCCGAAGCATCTGAATGCGCTGGGGAACAGGATAAATTCTGGAAATATACTGATCAGGTTTTTGAAAATCAAAAAGGTTTAACCAGTGGTGATTTATCCGACATTGCTAAAGATATTGGTTTGGATTTTGATCAATTCAGCCAGTGTCTGAATTCAGGTAAATATGTTGATAAAGTTGAAGCTGATTACCAAGAGGGTCTAAAAAATGGAGTTAGAGGCGCCCCCGGTAACCTGATTAACGGCAAATTAGTCCCAGGCGCTTTGCCTTATGAGTCAATTAAAGCAGTCGTTGAAAGTTTACTTTAAGATTTGACCCAAAAGAGTTAATAAAAAGCACAGTGTTAGACGCTGTGTTTTTTAATCTTGTAATTCATGCTAAAATGGGGTTGAATACATCAATATGTCTCCTAAAGTATTTATTATCATTCTTAATTGGAATAACTGGCCGGATCTTCAGGAATGCTTGGAATCATTAAAAGATAATGATTATCCTAATTATCAAATAGTCATTGTTGATAATGGCTCAGAACAAAAACCGGAATTACCTAATTTAGATATTAAGATAATTTATAACAAAGAGAATTTAGGATTTTCCGGTGGTAATAATATTGGTATTAGATATGCTTTAGAACAAAAAACGGATTATGTTTTGTTACTTAACAACGATACAATCGTTAGTAAGGATTTTTTGAGCAAGTTGATTAAAGCTGGCGAGGGCAATAAGGAATTTGGCATTTTAGGTCCGAAAATCTATTTTTACGAAGATAAGAACAGAATTTGGTCTGCGGGCGGTAAAATTAATTGGTTATACAACAAAGGGACGATGAGAGGACATGATCAAATAGATCAAGGCCAATATGATTCGCCGGTAATTTCCGCCAAAATCAGCCAAAGGCGACCTGCCTCTGGCATGGGCGGACCAGCCTCTGGCTGGCAAGAAACAGAATATATGACAGGTTGTTGCCTTTTAATTAAAAGACAAGTCATTGAAACAATTGGTTTAATGCCCGAAGAATATTTTTTGTATTATGAAGATACAGATTGGTCTTTAAAAGCAAAACAGGCTGGTTTTAAGTGTATTTTCGTGCCAGGAGCGAAAATCTGGCATAAGATTTCAAGGAGCGCATTGGCAGAATCTTCTTCATATATTTATTATCATATTAGAAACGGTTTGATTTTAGCTAAAAAATACGCGCCTTGGTATATTAAACCATGTGTCCACTTAGACGCTATTTGGCGGATTAAAAAACAAATTTTTAAATTAATCTTTTTGTCTCAAAAAAGAGCCTGGGCTAAATATATTTTATTAGGCATTAAGGATTTTTATTTTAATAAAACAGGCAAGTATGAGAATTGGCATTGAGGTACATGATTTAGAGGGGCAAAGAACCGGTGTTGGTCGGGTTTTGATTAACATTTTAAGACAGTGGGATAATTTTGACCTGCCCCATGATTTAAGAATTATTCTTTATTTTAAACAAGAAATTCCAGACGATTTAGGATTAAAAAAACCTAATTTTGAGTTTAAGTTGTTAAACACTAAAAGTAATGCTTTGTTTATGCATTGGTCGGTTTGTTGGCAAGCTTATAAAGATAAATTAGATTTACTTTTCTGTCCGGCCTATATTTCACCGATTCTTTATCCAAGGAAAACCGCTTTATTCCTCCATGATATTATTTATCAAGTTCATCCAGAATTATATAACTGGCCCAGTATTTGGGATAAGATTTTACTTCAAAAGTTTTCTAAAATCTCAGCTAAAAAAGCTAAGCTTATTTTCACCCCTTCAGAATTCAGTCGGCAAGAAGTAATTAAATATTATCAAGTAGAGCCGAACAGGGTTTTGACTACGCTTGAAGCGGCTGATCAGAATTTTAAACAAATCAATAATCAGGATAGATTAGAAGAGATTAAAAAGAAATACCAGATTAAAAACAAATTCATCTTTTATATCGGTTCAATTTTTAAACGTCGTCATTTACCAGAAGCAATCAAGGCATTTGAAAAAATAGTTCATAAATTACCTAATTATCAATTTTTAGTTGTTGGAACCAATTATACTAATCAAAAATTAACTGGAAAATCTCTTTTGCGTCATGATTATCTTAAGAAACAAGACTTAGTCGCTTTATATAACGCTGCAGATTTAATAATTTACCTTTCTGATTATGAAGGATTTGGTTTGCCGGTTTTAGAGTCAATGGCCTGCGGCACGCCAGTAGTAACTAGTCAAAAAGCGTCTTTGCCGGAGGTAGCAGGTGAGTCAGCTATTTATGTTAAAGATAATACTAATATTCAAGAAATTTCAGAAGCGATTGCAAAGGGGTTAACTAATCAACCATTAAGAGAGGATTTAATTAAAAGAGGTTTGGAGCAAGCTAAAAAATTCTCTTGGCAAAGATGCGCTCAGCAAATATTAGATGCTTTACTTTCTTGAAGCTTTGGGTTAGGATATGTTTATGACTCTGGATAGTAATAATAACTTGACATCCTAGGTTCGATATGAGAAAATTTAGATAATGGGATACGCAGGAAAATTAGATTTAAAATTAAAGGCTCAATCTCTACGCAGAAAAGGATTTTCAGTAAAAGAAATTCAGAGAAAATTAGAAGTTTCAAGATCTTCGGTAAGTTTATGGGTTCGTGATATCCAATTGAGTAAAAAACAATTGGAAAGATTATATTTGAATAAAAAGACAGGCGCTCTAAGAGGGAGTATTATTGGAGCAAAGAAGAAACAAAAGGAGCGTGAGGAATTAACTCGTAGATTAATAATAAAAGGTAAGGAGGAGGTAGGAGATATTTCAAGTCGTGACAGATTTATAGCGGGCATAGCAATGTATTTTGCTGAAGGAGATAAGAGAGATGGCAGTGTCTCTTTTTGTAATACTGACTCGGCCGCTGTAAGGTTTATGGTGAATTGGATTAGAGAATTTTGTAGTCCTCCCGAAGAAAAATTAAGAGGAGCTTTATATATTCACGATGATCTTGATGAGAAAAAGGCTAAAAAATATTGGTCTAAGTTAACAGGGATTCCTCTTACTCAATTTACAAAAAGTTATATTGCTAAAAATAATCCTAATAGATCAAGAAAGAAAAAGCATATTTATGGAGTATTTAGGGTTCGTATTAGTAGCACAATTCTTCATAGAAAACTCATGGGTTGGATAAATAAGGTTTTAGAGGTAAAATAAGTATAGTAGTATCCATTTTTATTCTGCGGTAGCTCAATGGTAGAGCAAGTGACTGTGAAAAATTGCAGCTTCCTTAAGTAATTAAGGTTGAAAAACGAGGTGAATTGCGGGAATCCTAAGTTTTAATAAGGCAATCCGCAGCCAAGGTCGTCTCAGACGACAAGGTTCAGAGACTATCTCGAAAGAGAGTACTCTATTATATAGATAGGGGAAGCGCCTCGCTCGCCTCTGGCGAGATGATATAGTCCACGCTTTAGAGAAATCTAAGGATAAGTGTAATCACTAGGTTGCAGGTTCGAATCCTGCCCGCAGAGCCAAATTGTATGTTCGGCGTTTGTTGCCTCGGCGCAATGCGCCTCGGCACGCGCCCTGCGGGCGCTAAGGTCTGATTTTAAGAGGATTTGCCACGCTCCGCGTGGCTCAAAAACCAATTCCCGTTCCCGCAAAATTCGGTTCGCTCAAGTTTACTTGAGGTTTCGCGAAAACGAAACAGCCAATCTTTTTTTCTCGCCCCTAAGGGCGAGTTGCAAAGCGATAATTATCCCGACAGATGTCGGGATTGCCCAAAAGCGATATTATTAAAAAAATAATTTTTCAAAACTATGGACAAATACTTTCTCTACATTAGAAAATCAACCGATGAAGATGACAGGCAAGTTTTGTCGTTGGAAGCGCAAGAAGTTGAATTGAATGAATTTGCTACGCGCGAGCATTTGCATATTGTTGATACTTTTCGAGAATCGCAGACCGCCAAAGAGCCGGGTCGTCCGATTTTCAACAATATGCTGGATAGAATAGAGAAAGGCGAAGCAGACGGCATTTTGGCTTGGCACCCCGACCGGCTCGCCCGCA
>NYYU01000050.1 GCA_002685955.1 Parcubacteria group bacterium
AGTTATGGCAAAGAGGCGGCGGAACAATTAGTTAGCCAGATAGCTTCACCCCGCCCGGCGGGGCAAGCTGGGATTACGATAGTATCTGGTTTTATGTATATCTTGATGATTCGGCCATTACCACTGCTGGAGTAAATGTTTTAACCGCTTCAGAGATTGGGGCAGTGACAACAGAGCCAACTTGGTCAGACGCAAAGCATGGGTGGTATAATGGGAATGACAGGGTTATTTTTGCTATTTATACTAATGGCAGTTCACAGGTAACTGAGTTTTTTCATGGAGGAGATACTGTGATGTGGGCTGACGAAATTCAAAACCAGGCGTCAGTTGATATCGATACTACTTTTACGGATATTAATGCTTTGATAATTCCTAAGTTCGCAACAGTAGGAATTGTTGCAATTGATGATTTACTGCATGGGGGAGTCTTTTGGTGGTGGAGAACCAACGGGCAATCTGGGTCAACAGGTCACCAGGTAGGAGATGCTCTCACGCACTATTCAGTGTTAGAAGTAATAACAGATAGCAATCAAATAATTGAACTGAAAGCCTCGGGAGATAATATAGATACTGTTAGTTGCGATACTCATGGTTGGAAATTTCCAGCAGGGATATAAAATAATCTTGTGATGGTAAAGCCCCTAAACAGGGCTTTTTTTCTTTTTAATGGGGAAATGGTATAATGGATTAACACCCAATACCCAATATTCAATAACCAATATCCATTCAATAATTAAACATCCAACATTCAATTATTAATTTTATTGATTATTAGATTGTTGAGTGTTGAATGAGTGTTGAGTATTGAATATTGAGTATTAAATACTATAATGAAGATTTTGGGCGTTAGGGTAGATAATTTGACTATCAATCAAGTCCTTGAAAAAATAGAGGGTTTTTTAGCTGATGGCCGGCAGCATTACATTGTTACGCTTAATCCGGAGTTTTTGGTTAAAGCTCAAAAAGACCAATCATTCAAACAGATTCTTAATCAGGCCGACTTGGCTCTGCCAGACGGCATTGGCTTGATTTTTGCCGCTTGGTTTTTAGGCCAATCTTTAAAACAGAGAATAGCTGGAGTAGATTTAATGGAAAAGATTTGCCAAAAAGCGGCTCAAAACGGATGGCCAGTTTGTTTAATAGGCGGTCAATCGGACATAGCTCAAAAAGCAGGCGCTAATCTTAAAAAAAAATATCCAGGTTTAGAAATTAATCAAAATAATCCTAAGATTCTTTTTGTCGCCTTGGGCGCGCCTAAGCAGGAAAAATGGATTGTTGAAAATTTAAAAAATATACCTTCAGTTAAATTAGCCATCGGGGTAGGCGGTTCTTTTGATTTTATTTCCGGTCAGGTTAGACGAGCCCCTAGACTAATCCGTTTTTTAGGTTTAGAATGGCTTTGGCGCTTAATGCGCCAGCCCTGGAGAATCAAGCGTATTTTTAGAGCGATTATAATCTTTCCTTGGCTGGTTTTAAAACATGGATTTAACCAAGATTAAAAAAGCATATTTGATTGGCATTAAAGGAACCGGCATGACTGCTTTAGCCCAGGTTTTGCAAAGTTATTCCATTGAAGTTTTAGGCTCAGATACAGATGAGGTTTTTTTTACTGACCAGGTTTTAAAAAGATTAAAGGTTAAAGTAATTGAGGGATTTAATAAAAAGAATGTTCCGGCTGATACGGATTTAGTGATTGCTTCAGTCGCTTATCTGGGACAGGGAGTAAAAAATGACGAAGTGGAACAAGCCCAAAAGAAAAAAATTCCGATACTCACTTATGCCCAAGTTTTAGGTTTGCTTTTTAAGGACAAATTCGGCTTGGCTATTGCCGGCACTCATGGCAAAAGCACTACTACAGCCATGCTCGGTTTGATTTTAGAAAAGGCCGGTTTAGATCCGACCGTGATTGTCGGCACCGAAGTATTAGCCTGGCAAAGAAATGCCCGCATCGGCCAGTCCCAGTATCTAGTGGCCGAAGCAGATGAATACGGGAATAATTTCCTTAATTACTGGCCTCAAGCTTTAATTTTAACTAATTTAGAATATGACCATCCGGATTTTTTCAAAGATTTTAAAGCTTATCAAACAGCTTTTAAAAAACTGATTAAAAGAATTCCGGCGGCTGGCTTTATCATTACTAATCTTCAGGATAAGAATATTAAGCAGATAATTAAGCAGGCGCGCTGTCCAGTAATTGATTATTCAGTCCAAACCGGAATTAAATTAAGCATTCCTGGGCAGCATAATCTTTTAAATGGGGCGGCGGCTCTAAAAGCGGCTTGCAAACTGGGCATTAAGCAGGGGCTTGCTAAGCAATCTTTGGCTGAATTTAAAGGCATTAAGCGACGTTTTGAAATCACAGGAGTCAAACAGGGTTTTGTTTTTGTTGATGATTTTGCCCATCATCCGACCGAAGTCCAAGTTGCTCTAAAGGCGGCTCGCCAAACATATCCTCAAAAGAAAATTTGGGCGGTTTTCCATCCTCATACTTTTACCCGAACCCGAGTCCTATTAAAAGATTTTGGCCAAAGTTTTAAACAAGCAGACCAGATTATCATTTTAGATATTTATGGTTCAGCCCGGGAAAAAGCCGGTAAAATTCATGCTCGGGATTTAGTTAGGGAAATTGAAAAACATCAGCCCGATAAAGCTAAATACATTCCTAATCTTAAACAAACTGCTCAATATTTGAAAAAACAGGTTCAATCTGGCGAGCTGATTTTAACCTTGGGAGCAGGCGATGCTTGGAAATTGTTTGATTTTTTCTAGCTTGAGTTTATCCACAGCTAATCTATTTTATTTTTTCCCAGTTTAGTATATAATGGAAGTATCCAGCTAGGAGGGGCTGGATTAATAATAGTTTAAAAAAAGAAAGGAGAAATATATATGTGGTGGGTAATAGTAATTGTTTTAGTTGTAGCGGCCGCCGCTTTCTTTCTCATGAAATCAAAGAAAGAGGAAGGTGGAGACGAAGTTGCGCCAGCTAGTCCAGAAGCGCCAGCTAGTCCGCAAGAACCAGTCGCTCCAGAAGCGCCTGCATCAGAAGCTCCAGAAAGTCCTTCTTCTGACTCTGACCAAGAAGAAAAGCCAATGTAATTGAAATCTTGATACGATTTAAGGATTAAAGTCCTAAAAGGTCTGACAATTTGAATTTGTCAGATTTTTTTTGTTTTTTGATAATAAGTATGATAGAATTTGGTTAAAGTATTGGATAAGAATGAGAAACTTTTTTAAACATCCTTTTGTTTGGTCTCTGCTAATAATATTTGTCCTTATTCTTTTAAACAGTCAAGGCTGGCTAAGAGATTTTAAGGATATTTTTTTTCAGACCACCGGGCCAGTTCAAAAAAACCTTTATCAGTTTTCTCTAAAAGCTAATAGTTTTACTGATTTTCTTTTTTCAATTAAAGAACTAAAACAGGAAAATACTAATCTGAAACAAACCAATCAGGAGCTTTTGAATCAACTTAGTCAATTAAGGGAAGCATCAAGGGAAAACGAGTTTCTTCGAGAGCAATTAGGATTATTTGAGCCTGAACAAAGAGAATTAATTCTAGCCCAGATTATCAGCCAAGGCTCATCTAATTCAGCTAGATATTTTTTGATTGATCAAGGAATTAAGCATGGAGTTAAACAAAAAGCAATTGTGATTACGGCTGGTAATCTTTTGGTTGGTCAGGTAACTGAAATATCTGATTCTTTTTCCATGGTCCAATTAATTATTGACCCTAATAGTCGGGTTAACGCCTTAATTCAAGAAACAACGGTTAACGGCTTAATTAAAGGCGGGCCAGGCTCGGAATTAATCTTTGATTTACTACCTCAAGATCAATTAGTCAAAAAAGGCGAGACGGTAGTTACTTCTGGCTTAGCCGGAGTGTTCCCGCCCGGTCTGTTAATCGGCCAGATTAGTAAAATCATTTCTTCTCAAGTTCAGATCTCTCAAGTGGCCAGAGTCAAACCAGTTGTAGATTTTGAAACATTGGATAAGGTTTTTATAATCAAGTAGCAGCTTGCGGCCATCGTATGGCCATGACTATGAAAATATTTTTAATTATTATCGGGCTATTAATAGGAGTAATTTTGCAGACGACTTTAATTCCTTTTTTGTCTGTGATGGGCGCGAGCCCTAATCTAATTTTAGTTTTGATTTTAATTTTAGTCATTTTCAAGAAATTTGAAAAAATGTGGTGGGCGATTGTTTCAGCCGGTTTGCTCTTAGATCTATTTTCTGGCTTGCCTTTTGGCTTGACTAGCTTGAGTTTAGTCACCGTAGCTTTTTTAATTGATTGGCTGCATAGGAATGTTTTTTCAGAAATTAAGCTTTGGATTAGTATCGGCTTGATTGGTTCAGCTAGTTTAGCTTATAATATTCTCTTGATTATTTTAGGCAAATTACTAAGCTCATCCTTTTACTCGGGAACTTCTTTGCTGGTTATTGTTATTGAATTGGGATATAATTTGATATTAGGTTTAATGCTTTTCTATGGGGCTAAAAAAATACTTCATTGGAAATAGGGCGCGGAAAGATATTGACGCAGAAGAAATCTTTTTAGATGTTGAAGCAATGCGCTCTTTGGAAGAAAAGGGGAAAATAGAGCAGCCAATTAAGAGTCTTAATTTTATCCTTTTCTATGTCTTAATCATTATCTGTTTATCAGGCCTGTTATTCCGAGCCGGCTATCTTCAAATTGCCCGAGGAGAATATTATCAAGATTTAGCCCAAGGCAATAGATTAAGAATTTATTCTATCAGCGCGCCCCGAGGCATTATTTATGATCATTTAGGCGAACCTTTAGTGTATAATATCCCTAGTTTTGACTTGGTCGTTGGTTTGACTGATTTTTTAGACAATCCAATCTTATTACAAGAAGAGATTTTAAGGAAAATCATTGCTTTGATTGCTGACAATCAAGATAGTCAGATTGATCAAGCCAAAGTTAATCAATTAAGAGAAAAGATAAAAGAATACAGCGGTCAGGTTGGCCAATTAGTCTTAGCTCGGGGCATTGAACGATCAGCTGCTTTAACTTTAGAAAGTTTGATTAATGATTGGCCTGGCCTGCGCTTGGAGAAAAATGCTCAGCGTCAATATCTGCTTGGTTCATATTTTTCTCATGTTTTAGGTTATACGGGTCAAGTTAATAAGCGTGATTTAGAAATACATCCTGATTATTTATTAAACGACCAGATTGGTAAAACCGGCTTGGAGTATCAATATGAAGATTTGCTGCGGGGCGCGCCCGGTCAGGAACAGATAGAAGTTAATTCTTTAGGTAAGACCCAGCGGCTCTTGGCAACTAAACCAGCCCAACCAGGGCAAAGTTTAGTTCTTTTTATAGATAAAGCCCTTCAGAAAAAGATTTATCAAGTCCTTGAGATTATGCTTGATAATTTATCTTTATCGGGACAAAAGGTGAAAAAAGCGGCCGCTCTGGCGATTGACCCCAACAATGGCGGTATTCTGGCTTTGGTTAGCTTGCCTAGTTTTGATAATAATCTTTTTGCTCAAAGCATTTCTCAAGAGGATTTAAACGCTTTAGAGCGCGACCCCAGCCGGCCATTTTTAAACCGGGTTATTGCTGGCCAATATCCTGCCGGTTCAACGGTTAAGCCCCTTATTGCGGCGGCTGCTTTAGAAGAGGGAATTGTCAGGGCTGGTCAGCAGCTTAGTTGTCCAGGCGGCATTAGTATCGTTAACAAGTATAATCCTGAAATCATTTACTATTTTCCTGATTGGAAAACTCATGGATCGGTAGATGTGGTTGAAGCAATTGCCGAATCTTGCAATGTGTTCTTTTATGCGGTGGGGGGCGGTTATGGTTTAATACCAGGGTTAGGTATGGAACGGATTAAAGAGTATTTAGAATATTTTGGCTTAGGTCAACTGACCGGGATAGATTTATTTCATGAACAAGATGGATTCATTCCAGATTCTAACCAAGATCAGGAATGGAGGTTAGGCGATATCTATCATGCGGCTATTGGTCAGGGCGACATAACGGCAACTCCATTACAAATAGCTTTAGCTACGGCCAGTATCGCTAATGGCGGGATTCTCTATCAGCCGCAGATAGTTGATAGGATTATTGATTCAGCTAAAGATATTCCGGCTCAAGTAATCAGAGATGATTTTATCCAGCCGGCTAATATCAAAACAGTCCAGCAAGGAATGCGTCAGGCGGTTTTAACTGGTTCGGCCCGCAGCTTAGCTGATTTGCCGGTTAAGGCAGCTGGCAAAACCGGTACAGCTCAATTTGGCAGTCAAGATCAGACCCATGCCTGGTTTACCGGCTTTGCTCCTTATGAGCATCCAGAAATTGTTTTAACTATTCTGATTGAAGCGGGCGGCGAAGGCCATAAAGCAGCCGTGCCAGTTGCTAAAGAAATATTATCGTGGTATTTTAGTCAATAATAAGCTAAATTTTCAATTCTCAATTTTTAATTTTCATTAAATTAGGAACCAGTCGCTTCACTCCTTGTAATTGCTTCGCAATTAAGCAATTCTTTAATTTTCAAACAAATTAATTTTAGTTTAGAAATTAAGTCATTAGAAATTTAATAAAAATTAAAAATTAGAAATTAGAAATTCTTTTATGAAATATATTAGCGCTGAGGGTTTAGAAAAGTTAAAGCAAGAAGTTAAAAAGAGAAAAACAATCAAGCGTCAGGAAGTCGCTCGTCGTTTAGAAGAAGCTAAAGCACTTGGTGATTTATCTGAAAACTCTGAATATTTAGCCGCCAAAGAAGACAGGTCTTTTAATGAGGGTAAGATTCTAGAATTAGAGGGATTAATTGAAGAATCTGTTTTAATCAAACCGGCTCGCAAAGGACAAAAAAAGATTCGAATTGGTTCAGTCATACAAGTAAAATTAGTGACTGGTCATTCGGGGAAAATTAATCAAAAGCAAACCTTTATGATTGTTGGTTTCCAAGAGGCTGATCCGGGCCAGGGCAAGATTTCTAATGAATCTCCTTTGGGCCAGGTCTTTCTTGGACGCGAAGTTGGTGATATAATAGAGGCAGAGACGCCAAAAGGAAAGGTGAGGTATAAAATAGTGGGAATAGAATAGAGTTTTAATATTCAATAATCAACATTCAACGCCCATTCAACACTCAATAAATTAATAATCAATAATTGAATATTTGAATATTGGTTATTGAATGAATATTGGTTATTGAGTATTGGGGATTATAAATGTCTATAAACGAAATAAGAAAAACTCGCATCCGTAAATTAGAGAATATCCGTCAAGCGGGTCTTAATCCCTATCCGGCTCAAGTTAAACGAACTCATACTTGCCAAGAGGCGATTGATAGTTTTGAAAAACTGCTAGCTGATAAAGAGGGACTATTTTTAGTTGGTCGCTTACAAGCGATTCGAGAGCATGGCGGTTCTACTTTTACTCAAATACGAGATGGTTCCGGTGAAATCCAAGCCTATTTTAAAAAAGATCAAATAGGCGATAAGGAGTATAAGTTTTTTCAGGATAATTTTGACCTGGGCGATTTTGTTGAAGCGCAAGGAGAGCTTTTTTTAACTAAAAAAGGCGAGAAAACTCTCTTAGTTAAAGATTATCGGATTTTAACCAAAGGTTTGCTGCCCTTGCCGGAAAAATGGCATGGTTTAAAAGATGTTGAAGAAAGATTCCGGAAAAGATACTTGGATTTGATTATGAATAAAGAGACAAAAGAGATTTTTAAAAAGCGAAGCGAAATCATTAAAAAACTAAGAGGTCTTTTGGAGAGTAATAAGTTTATTGAAGTAGAAACACCCATTCTTCAATCCTTATACGGCGGAGCTTCAGCTAAACCATTTAAAACACATCTTAATGCTTTAGACATGGAGCTATATTTAAGGGTTGCTCCAGAACTTTATTTAAAAAGACTGTTAGTGGGCGGTTTAGAGCGGGTCTTTGAAATTGGCCGTTGTTTTAGGAACGAGGGCATGGATCGAGAACATAATCCTGATTTTACCATGTTAGAATTTTACGCGGCTTATTGGGATTGGGAAGATTTAATGAAATTTGTAGAGCAAATAATGCATCAGCTTGATGCTAAAGTTTTTCCCGAGAAATGGGACAGAGTTGAATACAAGGATGTTGTTAAAAATGATGATATAAAAGGAAGCTTTGCTAAACTTGAAAAGCCAACTTTTGTTTTACATCTGCCTGATATTCCTCTTTGTAAAGATGGCCAGGCCTTCCAAGGAATTGTTCAAGGCGTAGAATTATTTAAAGCTTTTAGTGAACAAAACGATTCTATGGAACAGAGAAAAGTTTTTGAACAGCAAGAAGCCTTGCGTAAAAAAGGGGACGAAGAAGCTCAGAGGTTAGACAGCGATTTTTTAGAGGCCTTGGAATATGGTATGCCGCCGGCGGCTGGTATCGGCATCGGCATTGATCGATTAGCCATTCTTTTAACCGAAGCGCGCAGCGTAAGAGAGTCAATCCTATTCCCCTTAATGAAACCTAAATAATATATGTTGGACATTAAATACATTAGGGAAAATCCAGATAAGGTTAAAAAAGCTTGTCAAGACAAGCAAGTCAAATGCGATATTGACCGGCTTTTAGAATTGGATAAAAAAAGAAGAGAATTACTGCAAGAAAGTGAATCTTTAAAGGCCGAGCAGAATAAGCTGGGCAAAGACCAACAGGAAAAAGCCAGAGAAATAAAGGAAGAAATTAAAAAGATAGAACCGGCCTTAAAACAAACCGAACAGGAGTTTGATAAGTTAATGAAACAGGTTCCTAATCTGCCCTTAGCCGATGTGCCGGTGGGCGAGGGCGAGAAGGATAATAAAGTTTTGCGTCAGGAAGGCAAAAAGCCGGAATTCAGTTTCAAGCCTAAAGACTATCTAGAAATCGCTGAAAAATTAGATATTATTGATATTAAAAGAGCGGCTAAAGTAAGTGGTTCTCGTTTTGGCTATCTTAAAGGCGGAGCTGTTTTATTGGAATTTGCTTTGGTTCAATTAGCTTTTGAAAATTTAATTAAAAAGGGTTTTATTCCGGTTATCCCGCCAGTAATGCTTAATCAAAAGGCCATGGCTGGGATGGGTTATTTAGATCGGGGGACTGACGAGGTTTATCATTTAGAAAAAGATAATTTGTACTTGGTAGGAACTTCCGAACAATCAATCGGCGTCATGCATATGGATGAGGTTTTTGAAGAAAAAGAACTTCCTAAAAGATATGTTGGTTTTTCAACTTGTTTTCGCAGAGAAGCTGGAGCTTACGGCAAAGATACCAAGGGGATTTTAAGAGTCCATCAGTTTGATAAAGTAGAAATGTTTGTTTTTTGCAAGCCAGAAAATTCTTCTAAAGAGCACGCTTTGCTTTTAGCCATAGAAGAGGAATTAATGAAAATGTTAGAATTGCCTTATCAAGTAATTGATATTTGTACCGGTGATTTAGGCGACCCGGCTGCTGAAAAGTGGGATATTGAGGCCTGGTTCCCATCTCAAAACAAATATCGCGAAACCCATTCAACTTCTAATTGTACTGATTTCCAAGCTCGTCGGCTTAATATCCGTTATAAAGGTAAGGATGGATTAAAATTTGTTCATACTTTGAACGGCACGGTTTTTTCTCAACGGCCGATATTAGCCATTATTGAAAATTATCAGCAAGAAAATGGCAGTATTTTAATTCCAGAAGCTTTAAGGAAATATATGAGCGAGGTTAAGAAAATCGGCTAGTTTTTTCTTATGAGACACAAATACAAAAAGAAAAAGAAAAAGTCTTCCCTCAGGAGAATCATTTTCCGGGGGTTATTTTTTTGTATCCTGGTTGGTTTAGCATATTTTCTAATCTGGTCTCCTTTTTTCTGGGTTAAAGAAATTGAAGTTAATCAAGCTCAATTCAGTTCTCAATCTATAGAAATCGTTCAGGATATTTTAAATCAGAGATTCTGGAAACTAATTCCTCAAAAAAGCATTTTTTTGGTTTCAGCCGATAAAATTAGAACAGAGATTTTAGACAGATTTCCAGAAATCAAGCAAGTAGCGGTTATAAAAAAAATACCCCGGAGATTAGAGGTAATCATAGATAAACGAGAGAAGATTGGCATCTGGTGTCAGATAGAATGGCTTGATCTTGCTACGAGCACCGGACAGATTTTAAACAGGGAAAGAAAAATTAACCAATGCTTTCAAATTGACAACCAAGGCGTTATTTTCAAAGAATCTCCTCTAATCAGCGGAAGTATGATTTTGAATATTTATAGCCAAGATCAATCAGTTCAAATCAGAGATGAAGTGATTTCTTCAGAAATAGTTGATTTCGTGATAGCGGTTAATAAAGGGCTGTCATTGAGAATTGATGATTTTGAACTTATTTCAATTGAAGACTTAAAAGCCAAAACATCAGCTGGCTGGCATATCTATTTTAATCCTAGCTATTCAGCTGATGCGCAAATTAAAGCTTTGGAAGCGGTTTTGGAAAGCGAAATACAAGACCCTAATTCTTTAGAATATATTGATTTAAGAATAGAAAACAGGGTCTATTATAAATAAGTTTTAATCTACGAAAACTAAATTTTTGAAATCGTTTAGCCCTACTCTCGCTTTGCTCAAGCAGCGCGCCCACGCCCCCGATTCCAAAAACTTGTTTTCTTCGATTCTTCTTTATTGAATCATTCTATTTGATAGACAAAAATAGAATTGCCGATGACTTTGACTGGCTCGTGCTGATCGAGCCATTTATAATACCCGTCTTTGAAATCAAATCCGGCTACGGCCCGGCCCCGTCCGCCTTGGAGAAAAGTAGCTGAAACAGCTAGCCAGCCATTATCTGGCAAATCATTGGGGTCGCGATCGCCCCACCAAGGTTGAAATTTATCGTTTAACCGGTATTGAGGTGAATCACCGCCAAAATAATCAAGATGGATTGTTTTAATCTGGTTCTTTTCAACAAATTGAGTTAACCGTTTTAAGTCCTGGCCCCAATCAAGGTTAGAATCAGTTACATATTGATAACCATTAGTTGGTCCGCCAACTGATTCATTAAAATAGGTTAGGAAATGTGGATAAATTTTAAGCGGGATAAAAGCATACCAGAGTAATAAAATAACAGCTAGTAATTGCCAAACAGTAGTGAATAGCTGGGTAATTTTTTTATCTCTGTTTTCTGCTCTATTGGTTGTTAATCTGGCAATTTGTCCGCTGACCAAGATATAGATAACAGGGAAGGTAGGCAAGATATGCCTAACCCCAATATTAAGGTTGCTTCGTAAAGTAGTGAACCAATACACAGCCAAAAAGGAGATTAGGGCGAATTCAGCAAAATGATTTTTAGCGCTTTTTTGTCTTTTTTTAATAAACAATAAAGAGATGAGGGTAATCAAAATAAAGGCAAGTAAGGCTAAAGGCACTTTAATCAGAAAAACAATGGGGAAATAGTTTAGCCAGCTCGTGTTTGATATTTCGCCTAAGAAATAGGTGGTATTACCGCCAATCGCTCTTTGAATAACCATTAAGAAACCAAGGAAGAATTGAGCATAGGGTCGCAGGATTGGTTTGTCAGACATCCAAATAACTGGATCGGCCAGTAATCTGTTGCCATATGATCCAAGATTATACTCGGTATCAGCTTGTTGCCTGTCTACGGGATAATCCCAGGTATGGAATAAATAAACCGGCCAGATTAAAGCCAAGGCAATCACTCCAATCAAGAAAAGAAGCAAAGCATGCTTCAATGCCTGTCTTATTACTTCTGAAAAACCTCTGTATTTAATCAAGACCCAAACTATGGTTAAGAGAACAAAATATGGAATTAGTAAAACTAAAGAGAATTTAGTTAAAAGAGCCAGACCAAGAACTAAACCGGCCATAATTAAATTTTTCGCATTAGATTTTTGAAGCCATTTAACTAAATAATAGCTGGCAATGAAAAAAGCGGCCGCCGCTCCGACATCAGTCGTAACCAAACGGCCATGGGCTAAAAAGGTAGGCGAAAGAGCATAAAGGAAAAGAGCCATTAAACCAGCTTTATTGCCATAGATTTCTCGGGCCCATTTAAAAACATACAATCCTAAAATGAGCATAATCAGAATCATGGGCAAGCGAGACCAAAAAACAATTTGGTCAGGATCATTATTTGAGCGATAAAGAAACTCTCGGCCAAAATCCCATTGGCCGTTAATATCCTCTTGCCATGATTTAACATCTAACGGAACATTAATTGGTGTTTTGGTAATTTTAGAACCGAGCCAGGCAGAAGCGCCGGCTAAATCTTTTAGCAAGGGCGGGTGTTCTGGATTAAGGCGCATATCTTTTTGACTGATATATGAATAACCAGCTGGGACATGAGCCAATTCATCCATGGTCGTAGCATCGTCTAAAATACTGAAAAAAGCTAGATCCATCATGAGGACGAGTAATAGGGTCGCTAAAATATATGTTGTTGGTCTATTTAATTTCATAAGCCGTAAATCCATTTATGTGTCGTATTCCCCCTTGAGGCAGCCTCTTGGATAATTCTTGGAAAATTGACTCTTGATATTTCAAGGAGACAACAATTAATGGAGCATTATTTGATTTAATTTGTTTAATTTGATTTGTTTCTAAATATGATATTTGTTGATCATTGGCTGCTCTTTCAACAAAAATCATCGTTTGAATAGGCATGGGCGGTCCGTCAGGATAAGGCGCGGCCACGCCTGATTCATTAACAATAACATATTTTTGAATATGATTAGGCAGCGCCTTAAGATAATTAGTTGAAGCAACCAAATCGTGCCTAAAAGCATTGGGTAATTCCGGACTTTGGGCCCATTTAAAAAAGTATTTATTAAAATTAAGAGCGGCTGGATAAAGCAGGAAAAGGATTAAAGCAAGCCAGATTAATTCTTTATTTAATAGATCTAATTTAGTAATCAGCTTGGTCAAGCCAAAGGCGGCTAGGATATAGATAACGGGGATAAGGCCGATTGTTCTTAAGGCATGGGGGATTCCTTCAAAAGTTAAAACAGCCGGCAAAAGCATAATTAAAAACCAAGAAATCAGGAAGATAGATTTGAATGTTTGTCTTTTAATCTGGGTAATTATTATAGTCAATCCGATGATAAATAGGATGCCGATAGGCCAAGTCAGCATCGGCGCGCCGGCTAGATTATGGCGCCAATTCCAATCACCGACAAAATTAAACATGCCTAGGGTTTTAATAGCGCTGATGCTCAAAGATTTAATTGGAGCTTCAGCGCTAAAAACAGAAATTCCACCGGCCCGACCGGTAAAATCTTGAGGATTATTAAAAAAATGAAGGCCAATGGGCAGAGCAACGATAAGAATGGTTAAGAGGAAAATATCTACTTTGAACCAGGTTTTAAGATAGGTTTCTTTCCAAAGCCAAGGCCAGTTAATTTTCTTGGGCTTGTTCTTTTGCCAATATTCAATCATTTTGAATAAAAGGACAATGCCTAAAATTAAAACCGCCACTCTAAAAGCAATGTAAGTGTAAAAGCCCAGACCAAAGAAAATACCAGCCCAGATATAGTCTAGTGTGGTATTTTTTCTAAAAGCTTTCAGCAGGAAATAAAAGGAAAAACACATTAAAAAAGGAACCAGTACAGCTCGAAAACCAATTCGGCTGAAGTTAGTGTGCCAAAAAGAAATAGCTAGAAAAAAAGCGCTCAAAAGAGCGATCATTGAAGGCGAATTGAATGTCCGCGACTTTTTATCAGAATTACCTGATAAAAATAGTTCTTTGGTCATTAAATAGAGACCGAGTACAGTCAAAATACCGAAAATAGCGCTGACTAATCTTAAAGACCAAATACCAGGACCGAATATTTTAAAAGCAAAAGCAATCAGCCAAATAAAAAGGCCCTCCCGGCCATTGTTTTCTGGATAAAAAACCTTAAATTGACCTGCCTTGCCGGCAGGCAGGTTAGTACTTAAAGTATCTAAGGCATCATTGCCATTAATGGCTTCGTCCGGATAAAGTCCAGGCGGGATGGAATCAATCTGCCAAATGCGGAAAAAGCCGGCCAAAACCAGAATTAAAAGCAGGATAATAATTCGATATTTTTTAGGCGCCTCCATATTTCTTATTTTATTTTATCATAAAATAGGATATAATAGAATTGTGGAAAAGTATTAATAAAATAAATAATTAGAAAGGTTTAAAATTATGGGTAGAATAAAAAAGCTGGTTTCTCAATTTAGTAGATTCGTATTGATCGGCGGGATGAATACTGGGATTGATTTTACTATTTTAAATTTATTAATGTGGTTGACGGCTATTTATAGCGGTCAATGGTTGATTCTTTTTAATGTGACTTCCTTTAGCATTGCTGTCGTTAATAGCTATTATTGGAATAAGCGCTGGGTTTTTAAAGACAAACAAGAATCTGAACCAGCTAAAAAGTTTTCCCAATTCATTTTTATTACCTTGATTGGCATGGTGATTAATAGTAGTATTGTTTACGTGATTGCTACTTTTGTTTCGCCCATGTTTGGCTTGAGCCAGGGGCTTTGGGCTAACCTAGCCAAAGCGACCGCGACTGGTTTTTCTTTAGTTTGGAATTTTGCTGGTTATAAATTTGTTGTATTTAAGAAATAGGATATGCTCCGTTAGAAATTCTTTTTTTAAGAGTTTCTATCTGGGTAATAATTTCTAACGGGGTATGATTCAAGAACAATTGGTGCTTTATCGTAAATATCGGCCTCAGAGTTTTTCTGAGATAATTGGTCAAGAGCATATTATTCAAACCTTGACCAATGCTTTGGCAATGAATCGGATTGCTCATGCTTATCTTTTTACCGGTCCGCGCGGCACCGGCAAAACTACCATTGCTCGCTTATTAGCTAAAGCAGTCAATTGCCAGGATTCTAAAAAAGCAGAGCCTTGTAATAAATGTCCGGCCTGCCAGGAAATCAGTCAAGGCAAGTCATTAGATTTAATTGAGATTGATGCCGCTTCTAACCGGGGTATTGATGAAATGAGAGAATTGCGTGATGGAATTAAGTTCAGTCCGACTAATCTAAAATACAAGGTTTTTGTTATTGATGAATGCCATCAATTAACTAAAGAGGCCTTTAATGCTTTATTGAAAACTTTAGAAGAGCCGCCGGCTCATGCTATTTTTATTCTAGCCACGACCGAAATTCATAAAGTGCCCCAAACTATTATTTCCCGCTGTCAGAGATTTGATTTTCATAAACTGCCTTTAGATAAAATTGTTGAAAGATTAAGCTGGATTGCAAAGCAGGAAAAAGTGACCATTGAAAAACCAGCTCTGGAATTAATTGCCTTGAACGCTGACGGGGCGGTGCGCGATGGAGAAAGCTTGCTTGGTCAAGTTATGGCTATGGAAGATAAGCAAATTACTTTAGAAGAAGTTCAGACAATTTTAGGCGTAACTGATATTAGAGCCGTCCAAAGTTTAATTGATTTTATGATTGAAAAAGATAATGGCCAGGCGATTGGCCATATTAATCAAATATCTGCTCAGGGTTATGATTTAATTCAATTTACCAAATCCTCAATCAATTATTTAAGGAAAATATTGATTTTAAAGGTTGATCCTGATTTAGATAAATTAGTAGCGGCTGAATTGACGAAGGAACAAAAAGAGGTTATAATCAAGCAAGGTCAAAAGTTGGATCAATCAGATTTAATTAAAATGATTCATGCTTTTGTCCAGGCTGGTAATGAAATAAAGTTAGCGGATTTCCCACAACTTCCTTTAGAACTAGCCGTAGTTGAGTGTTGTAGTTGATAATTATTGGGGAGTAGCCAAGTGGTAAGGCGGTGGCTTTTGGTGCCATGATTCGGGGGTTCGAATCCCTCCTCCCCAGCATTGAGGTAGGTGTTGTGTTGGTCGCCTCGCGGCGAGGCCGCTCGGCGGCGAAATTCCATAGTATTTTCCACGCCCCGTGGGAATTCGGAATAATCTTTTTATCCTGCAAAAGCGGGTTCGAGCCAATCTTTTTTAGGAAATTTCTTTTTTCAAAGAAATTTCCATGCAAAGCGATAATTTTGGCTTGGTTAGCCGATTTAATAAACTTAATACAGAGTTCGAGCCAGCGATTACCCTTTTGCTCAAAATCTTTCAGTTTTTCGGAAATCTCAATCTTTTGATTGAGGATTTTTTGTTTTTTGGGGAGATATTCTTCTTTTGTAATTGTTTCGTCTAAGTGACTATCAAGCAGACGGTCTAGCTTATCCTCGCACTCTTTAATTTGATCTTTTAGATTTTGAGCAAAAGAAAGTTCGGCTTGCTGGTTCTTTTCTTTCTCTTTATCTAATTCCTTAACCATTCTCTTAGTCCAAGCCGAACTTAAAGAAACTTTTTGAAGAATTTTTGAAATCTGTTCTACTAAGTTTTCTTCGCGGATGTATGGTTGAGAGCAAGGAGTGCGTTTTTTTGTACAACGATAATAATTGTGTCCTTTTTGCGTTTCAGAAGTTATTGAACAGCCGCACTCGGCACAATTCAGTAGTCCGCGAAAAGCGTAAACTTTCTGACCTCGTTTCTGTGGCCTGGCCTTATTCTTCAAAACTCTCTGGCATTTTTCAAAAAGTTTCTTTGTAATCGCTGGCTTGTGTTTGCCTTGGTGGAGCTCGCCGTTGAAATAGAACGCTCCGTAGAAGAAAGGATTTTTCAAAAACATTTGGATGTTGGAAATGGTAAAGACTTTTCCGTTTCTGCTCAATAATCCTTTTTCGGTGATAATCTTTCGGACTTCTTTGATTGAATAATTTCCTGTTGCGTAAAGCTCAAACATTTTCTTAATCAAAGGAAAACGCTTTGGGTCGGGAATTATTTTATGATTTACTTTGTCGTTGAGATAACCGGTTATGGCAACTCCGCATTGTTCGCCTCGCCTGACTTTTTGCCGAAGTCCGCGCTTAACGTTTTCCGAAAGATTATCAATGTAATATTTGCTTTGCCCAAAAGCGATATTGAGCATGAATTTTCCTTGCGGCGTGTTTTCAAACCACAGAGTTGGAAACTTCAAGCTCGCAAGTTTGCCGCTGTCTAAAAGGAAAATAATGTATCCGCCGTCAACGGAATTTCTCGCCAATCTGTCCGCGTGCCAAGCGATGATTCCGTCTGCTTCACCCTTTTCAACCCGTTTCAACATTTCGTTGAAAATCGGACGACCCGGAATTTTGGCGGTCTGGGATTCAATAAAAGTTTCAACAACATTCAGATTTTCCTTTTCGGCAAATTCCTGCAGTTCCGTTATCTGCGCTTCAATAGACAAAATTTGTCTGTCCGGTTCATCCGTTGACTTGCGAGCATACAAAAAGAATTTTTGCTTTTGGTTTTCCATAAACTTAAATGGCTGCCCCGGTGCGTTCAACTCAAGTCGCCTTGAATTGTCCGAGACAGCCATTAAAAAAGACGACTTGTTGAACGCATTTTCAGTATATCAAAATTATTTTTTCCACACAATAGCAAAAATTCTTTTTAATCGCTTTTGGGCAAATAAAATTATCGCTTTACATTTTCGCCTTTGGCGAAAATTAAAAAACTCGGCAAGCAAAATAAAAATTCTGATTTTTATTTTGCAAATCAAATTCTTTTGAAACCCTAATTATTTCAAAATCATTTGATATCGAACCCTTTCCTAAAACAAAAGCAAATTATTTTTAATCCAAGCAAAGCTTGGAAAATCCTTTTTTCTGGCCAATTTTTTGCCGCGCCCGCAGGCGCGGCACTCGCCGAGGCGCGAAGCGCCGAGGCGGAAACAATCAATTCTCAAAAAATGCTGGATTTCTTAAAAACCGCTCGAACTCATTTTGAACAAAATCCTGACGAGGATTTTGACGGCTTTGATGACATTTGATTTTATCTTAACAGCGGATG
>NYYU01000051.1 GCA_002685955.1 Parcubacteria group bacterium
CAGGCAGTTTAGCTTTTTTCATATAACTTAATCCTTACTTATATTATACAACAATTTCTAAAAAGATAAAAAAATGTTTTTGGGGATAACCTTAAGCTATTTTTTAGTCCAATCTTTTAGAATCTTGCTTATTTTAGGATCTTGCAGCTTTTCAAATAAAAAATCTAAGATAGCCATATTTATTTTACACCTTTGATTGGTTGGCATTTGACCAAAAATATTCCCTTGTTCTGAATAATTGTAAATCGGACAGACTCCACAATATGGCTTATAAGCGCAGTTAATACAATGAGGTTGATTATCAAGACAGGAAGCAGTACAAAGCGTCCTGGTCACCGGGCTGCCCACTATCTCCTGATAACTATTTTCTTTAACATTGCCTAACCGAAAGCTTTCATCTCCCATCATTGAGAGCATCCTTCCTTCATCGCAGGTATAAACATCCCCATTATAATTATAGGCTAATTGGCCAATGCCGGCTCCGCAAGGCGAACGATAATCTAAATGATTGGGGTCAGAATCAGTTAAAATCTTGCCTAAAAAAGTAAAAGCCATTTTTTCTTTAAATTTTTTCCCTTTAAGATTTATTTGGATGATATAATCAAGCGCTTTTTTATAAAAATTAATATATTCTTCTGTTGCATATCCAATTTTTTTCTGATTTCCTATAGAAAAACCAAAAGGATTGAGATAATGCAAATAAAAACTGTCAAAGCCTAATTTAATATATTCATCAACAATCTCCTTGTATTTAGGTAAAGAAAAACGACTGATGGTCACCCGGCCAGCTATTTTGTAAATATATCCCTTTCTCTTTAATTGAGGATAAAGTTTATTAAATTTCTTAATCCACTTAACTATATTTTTATAATTATTATAACTACTCCCGGCACCTCTAATCGGTCTATTGATATTATGTAGCTTTTCCGGCCCATCCAATGAAGCACACATGCTAACTTTTTTATCAAGCAAATATTTAAATCTTTCTTGAGTCATTAAATCAAAATTGGAAACTAAACGAAGCTCTAACTCTTTATTGGTTTCTTTATTCTTTTTTTGAGCATACTCAATAATGAATTTAATAACGGGCCAATTAACTAATGGTTCACCCCCTTGGAATTCTATGGCTACAAAAGGACTGGTTGTTTCAAATATTTTATCAACTACCTTAGAAGCTGTTTCCTGATCCATATCCAAATTTTTCTTACTCATATCTTGAGCGCTAGCATGGCAATAAACACATTTATGATTACATCTCAAAGTAACTACAACAATATGTAAATTAGGTCCATCAGATAAAAAAATGTTCTTAGAACGATATTTTTCTATTAATTCAGTCAGATTTAATTCATTTTTAACAAAATTATTCTCTTTGAGAGATAAATAAGGTTCTTTGTCTTTCTCTAACCCATTGTTTAGAAAATCCTTAAATTCTTTTTCAGTTAAAAATAAATACTGGCCAATATCATTGGTTAATAAATACTTGTTTTTAAATTTCTTAAAACGAAAAAAACCAAGCTGATTATATTTAATTTTTTCTAAATCTAAAGACATGGTTATTTCATCAAAGAAAGGACGTAATTACAAAATTCATCTTTAATTATTCCTTTTAAATCTCTATCAATATTTTTTAATTCCACTTGGATATAATCTCTTTTCTTTTTTAAACTAAAATCAGCCAACTCTTGATATTCTTTGATGGCTGCTTTAATTGCCTTAAGCTGATACAAATTCTTATTAAAATTAATATTTATCATTATTTCCCTTTTTTCTTATCCTCCTGGTATTTTTCCTCCCAGGGCACGGCAATACCTAAAGGATCATCTTCATACTTAACTTCATCTTCTTCACATTCCTCTACGGTCAGAGCCGAAGATAAGGCCTGACTAATAATATATTCTCTTATCTTCTTATTATACTTAGCCAGATTTATCCTCACGGTATAATTTAAAAATTCATTTAAAAATTCTCCTCTTAGCTCTTCTAATTTTTTGGAACTTAATCTTTTCTTGCTTTTTAAAGATACTTGAATTTTATTTTTGTTTTTACTGTCTAAAAATAAATAAGCCTTATCAAGAAAAACATAAGCTGCGCCGTAAATCGCCTCCAAAGAGTTTTTTTGGAGATCAAAAACCAGTTTTATAGTATTATCCTTTATTTTTACCATAAATTATTCGGTGGCTGACGTAATCACAACTGTTACCACATTGCTTTCAGTACAGCCCACATTATTACAAGCTTGGATTTGAATATCATATGTTCCGGCTATATTAAACGGGATAGATAAAGGTTCAAAAACATCAAACCATTCCATCCAATCACTTTCAGAATCAGTATGTCTTACCCGACCATCATAAGAAGAAACATCATTAGCTGACAAAATAAGATCTACACCTTCTTTTTCCGTAGCAGTTGCGACCGAAGCTGATAAAGCTACTTCACTAGGAACTGAAGTAAATACTTCCTCCTCAACTAAAAATTCTTCATCAACTTGAGACGGTTGGTCCTGTTGAGATTCCTGGCTCTCTTCGGATTCCTGTCCCTGTTCATCTACTAAATCAGGTTTTTGATAAGAGAAATAATAACCGACGGCTATTAACCCTATAACAAGAATACCTATAGTAATAAAAGTTGATAATTTTTTGTCCATATTTTTCACCTCCTTTTTTAAATTATTTCTTATTATTATAATCCATATAAAAAATTTATACAACAAGTTATCAACCAATGACCATAAAGCAAAACTAAAATAGTACTACCAGCTAAAAAAGGCCCAAAAGGTATTTGAGATTTAAGGCCTTTTTTACCAGCTATAATTAATCCAATGCCAATAATTGCCCCGGAAAAAAAAGATAAAAATAAAGCTAATAAAATATTAGGCCAGCCCAGAATTAATCCCATTAAAAATGCTAACTTAACATCGCCCAAGCCCATCCACTTGCCTTGAGATATAAGAACTAGCGCTAAAAAAAATAATGACGCCCCCAAAGCGGACAAAATCGTAGTTCGTAGTTCGTAGCTCGTATTTTGTATGAAAATACCAGATACCAAATACCAGATACCAGCTACTAATATCGCAGGATAGATTATTCTGTCTGGAATAATATAGTGTTTTAAATCATAAACAAAAATAATTATTAAGAAACTAATAATTAGAAAATAATAGATTGTATTGAAAATTGAAAATTGAAAATTGAAAATTTGTAGAAATATCAACCCTGTTGATGTTTCTATTATTGGGTATTGCCAAGATATTTTTTTATGACAATAGCGGCATTTGCCTTTTTGAATCAAAAAACTTAAAACCGGAATTAAATCATACCATTTTAAAACAGCCCTGCATTTAGGGCAATGAGAACGGCTCTTAGTGATCGGCTCTTTAGTTTTTAAACGACAGATAGCTACATTAAGAAAACTGCCTACGCAAAGACCAAAGACAAAAATCAAAATATAAAGCATAATCAACTTAAAACAGTCTGACAGCCCCAAACCCAGCAGTAATAATAAATCTGCCAAGCTATTCGGGTACCAGACTGTTTGATAATCAAATGATTAAGGGGCAATACAGTAAACCGGGTCTGTGCAAGTAAGCCCGTAAGTAGCAGCGTCAACATCATCATCCAAACCATTATTATTTGAATCTTCTAAAGTAGCGCCCAATACATAATTTTGGGCCGCATTAGCTGATGCCCCATCTGGGTGATAAACATAGGTATTACTGCCTGGGTCTGTTGGCACGGAAGTCATATAGCCTGGCGATGCTTCTAGTTCAGTATCTAATACAGACCAGTCATCGTCATTAGCGGTCGTGTCAGCTGGATAGCCAGTATTGTCATCATAATACATTTCTAAGGCCAAGGCCACTTGTCTTATATCGCTGAGTCGACGAGTGTCCCGAGCTTTCTGCCTAGCCGTATTTAAAGAAACTAAAACAATCGTTGCTAGAATACCGATAATGGCGATAACCACTAATAATTCAATCAAGGTAAAACCTTTTTGTCCTTTTCTTCTACTGAAAAATTTTAACATTTTTCTCACCTCCTTCCTTTAATAGATAAATTTTAATACTTTGTATCTCCGACCTTTAATTTTAACATATTAAAAAGCTCCGGCCAAATTGTAAATAGGCATGTAGACGGCAAAGACTAAAATACTCACGGCAATACCCAGAATAACAATCATCAATGGTTCAAGTATCTGACTCAAATTATTAACTATATTATCTACTTCTTTGTTATAGAAAATGCTTAACTTTTCTAAAATCTCATCCAGCTTGCCGGTGCTCTCGCCGGTTTTAATCATTTGATAAAACAAAGGAGGAAACTCCTTATGTTTCTCCAAAGAAGATGTAATGCTTCTGCCTGTTTTTACCTCATCTCTAGTCTGAAAAACAATCTGTTGAAAAACATAATTGCCAATAACTCGGCCTGAAATATCCAGCGCCTGAATAATTGACACTCCTCCCTTAATCATTACATTTAAGTTATCGGCAAAACGAGCTAAATAGGTTTTTTGAAGAATTTTGCCAAAAATAGGCAGTTTTAATTTAAGCGTATCCCATTGAGCTTTACCTTGCTTAGTTTTTAAATACTGCCAAAGACCAAACCCGCCCATGGCCGCTATTATCAACATCAGCCAGCCCCAATTAACAAGCAAATTGCTAGTTCCAATAAGCAATCTCGTGGGCCAAGGCAAATCTTGTCCGGCCTCTGTAAGAATTTCTGCCAAGCTGGGCATAACCATAACCATAATCAAAATACCAACAATTAAGAATGTTCCCAAGATAAAAGCTGGATAAACCATCGCTCCTCTAACTTTTGAAATAAGATAATATTCCTTTTCAAGATGGTCGGCCAGATAAAGCAAAGTTTCTCGCAAGCGACCGGCCACTTCGCCGGATTTAATTAAATTTACAGTAAAAATAGAAAAGGCCTTAGGGTGCTTACTCAAAGCTTTAGAAAAAGATGTTCCTCCATCAACATCATTAGCTATCCCAGAAATAACTTCTGAAAAATAATCGTTTTCACTCTGTTTAGCAAGAGATCTTAAGGATTGGACTAAGGGAACACCCGCTCCAACCAAGACTGCCATTTGGCGAAAAAAAACAAAAAGTTCTTTTCTTTTTATCCGTTCAAAAAATTTAATATTCCCAGTTAAAAACGATTTCTTATCAATCGGCTTTAACTTAACCACAAACAATCTCCGATCCTGGAGCGTTTTTAGAGCAATCTCTTCACTAGGCGCTTCTATTTTCCCAGTTTGGATCTCTCCTTTATTGGTTCGAGCTAAATAATTATATTTCATTTTTTAAGTAATCCCTTAAGCTCGGAGAAATTGGCTGTGTGCATTTCAGCATCTGCTAAAGAAATCATCTTTTGCCTAACTAAATCAGCCAAAGAACGATTTAGAGAAATCATTCCTTCTTCTGAACTTGTTTCAATAACCATATTTATTTGATGGACCTTGCCTTCACGGATTAAATTCCTAATAGCCGAATTAGCAATCATCAATTCAACCGCGTTAATTACTCCGCCTTTTAAGCAAGGGATTAAACGACGAGAAAGAATGCCTAGAATATTTGCTGATAATTGCATGCGAATTTGGCCTTGCTGGTGAGGCGGAAAGCTATCAATAATTCGATCAATAGTTTGGGCGGCCGTATTAGTATGTAAAGTAGTCAAAACTAAATGACCAGTTTCAGCCGCCGTGACCGCGCTACCGATTGTTTCTGGGTCACGCATCTCGCCAATCATAATTACATCCGGATCTTGGCGAAAAATTTCTCGCAAACCCCGATGAAATCCCTGAATATCAGAACCTACTTCTCTTTGGTCAATAATACACTTTCCTTGAGGAAAAAGATATTCTACCGGATCTTCAATGGTCACAATATGATCTTGGCGCGTATGATTAATTTCATTAATGATCGCCGCTAAAGCAGTAGACTTTCCCTGTCCAGCCGGTCCGACCATTAAAAAGAATCCTTGAGCCGCCTTGGCAATTTCATGACAAATATCCGGCAAATTTAATTCTTTAATGGTTCTAATTTTGGTTGGAATTAAGCGTAAAGCAATGCTAATTTTACCAAGCTGTTGATAAATATTAACTCGAAAACGAGCTTTATCTTTATAACTAAAAGATAAATCAATATCCTTTTTGCTAAGAAATTGTTCTTTCTGTTCATTAGAAAGAATAGAAAAGGCTAATTCCTGAATATCCTGACCATTTAAAGGAGACTCACTGTCTATCGGCGTAAGCTGTCCCGTAATTCTAATAATGGGCGGTCGATCAGCAGAAAAATGAACATCGGTCGCATCTTTTTCTACGGCCAAATCCAAAATCTTTTCGAGTTCTTTTGGAAAACTATCCATAATTTTATAAGTTATTTAATCTTAAGGACTGGCTGTATTCAGCCCTTGAGACTTGCCTAAAACTGAATTAGTCTCTAAATAGTATTCTAACAGATAATCGCTGCCATCATCAGAAGTATAGTAATATTTATAGGTTACTCCTTCAACTGCAGCATTAGTCGGATCAACCGGCACACCCTTCATTACCCCATCGCCGATCAAAGCGCTTGACATTAAATCACTGCCGGTTATCTCAGTTTGGACGCCAAGTGAATCAGGGTATGCTTGATTGTTAGTTTCGTACATGGCCAATCCATTCTGAATCGCCTGTATGTCAGCTACCCGGCTGGAATCCCTAGATTTAGATCTAACATTAGAAATATTAACTAAAACAAGCACGGCCAATAGGCCAATAATAAAGACGACTATTAAGAGCTCCAATAAAGTAAAGCCTGAATTATTTTTTATTTTTATCATATTTTTATCATATTACTCCTCAATTACTTTAACCATTTCTTCAAAAGAAATAGACCCTTGAAGAACTTTGAAAATACCATCTTGTTTTATAGTAATCATCCCTTGCCGCTGAGCCTCTTCTTTTATTTTAGACTCACTTAATCCCTGATTGATAATCGCTTCTAATTGAGGAGTCATTATTAATATTTCAAAAAGGGCCATTCGACCTTTGGTTCCTTTATTGCCGCAAAACTTGCAACCTTTAGCTCGATAAATTTTATATGGCTTTTGCCAGGTAAAACCTTTTCTCTGGTCAGAATCTAAACTGCTTATTTCCTGTTCAATCATCTCGGCTGCTTTAGTTGAAGCGGCTACTTCTTTTTTGCACTTTTGGCAAAGCCGCCTGATAAGACGCTGGGCAATGGCTAGATTCAAAGAAGTAGGCAAAAGGAACGGGCCCACCCCCATATCAATCAAACGGGGGATGACCCCAATGGCATTATTAGTATGCAAAGTAGAAAGAAGAATATGTCCAGTTAAAGCCGCGTGGATAACTAAACCAGCTGTTTCTTCATCTCTAATTTCGCCCACCATGATAATATCAGGGTCTTGCCTTAAAATATGCCTTAAACCAGAAGCAAAAGTATAATCTATGCCTGGCTTAATCTGTGACTGGTTTAATCCTTTTATGAAATACTCAATCGGGTCTTCTAAACTGATAATATTTACCTTTTCTTGATTGAGCTTATTTAAAATAGCATAAAGCGTGGTCGTTTTGCCTGACCCAGTCGGACCAGTCAATAAAATCATGCCAAATGGATTTTGAATCCCTTTTTCTAAAATGTCCAAATTATAGCCTTGAAGACCTAATCCAGCAAAACTCTTTAAGCCAACCGTGGGATCTAGAATTCTTAAAGCCACCTTTTCTCCACCGGGCGTGGGCAGGGTAGAAATGCGAAAATCAATCTTATTATTCCCAACCACTGTATGGAATCGTCCATCCTGAGGCACTCTTGTTTCATCAATTTTCAACTTAGAAAGTATTTTAATTCTTGAAACAATGGCCGCCTGGGTCTCTTTAGGCAAAACAAGACTGGTATAAAGAACGCCATCAACTCTGAAACGAACCCTAACTTCATTTTCAGCCGGTTCAATATGAATATCAGAAGCTCCGCCCTCTATAGCGTGTTTAAGAATTACAGCCACTATTTTGGTTATGGGAGCATCACTGACAATCTTATCTGTTATCCCCTCTACCTTCCCCTCGACTAGTTTGACCTTCTCTTCTATTTTTATTTCCGTTTCTAATTGTTTAAGCGCTTTTTTTACCTCGCCTCGTAAGGATCGATATTGTTTTAAAACATCTCTAAAATGCTCTTGGCTGATAGCAAATATCTTCAATTCCAAATAATTCCTTCGGGTAATAAATCTTAAAGCTTCTTTTGCCTTAAGGTCGTCTGGGTTGATCATGCCTACTTCTAAAATCTTGCCCTGCCGACTAATCGGAACGAATTTATAAAAAGTAGCGGCCTCTTCGGGAATTTCTTTTAAAACCTCTACTAGAATTTTTCTACCAGTTAAATCAATAGAAGGAACTTTTAAGTCTTGGTTAGCCATATCAATATGGTAAAAATGGATTAGCTCGGCCTTTAATCTCTGTTTCCAAGGGCCATTCCCCATATACTCTTAAAACCTGAAATTGGGGGTCGTTAAAAAACCCCGCGTCAAAATTGATCTTTTCTATTATTTCTTGTGTTCCTACATTAGTTACCTCTTGTGTCTCATCCATTTCTGAATCAGCTATTGACTCAATAACCGGACTAGATGGAGTAGCGCGAAAAAAACTGAAATAAACGACGATTAAAGTTGCCAAAATAACCCCGATCAAGATAAAGAATAATTTTCGCTGTTTTTGCTCTTGAGGAGAGAGGATTGATTGTTTGGAAAAAAATTTAAAATCCATAATTAACTATTGGTAATAGACAACTACATTTAAGGAAAAATCAAAAATATCGCCTGCTAAAACACCAAAGCCTTCGCTATATCCATAAGGGGAAAAACTGATTGAATAAACATCCATAGATCTAATATTGTTTTCTAAAGCAACTAAATAATTCTTAAATGCGCTATAAGAACCGCTAATCGACAAATTAACTGATGAACTCTTCAAAAATGGATTTGTCTTTTTAGACTGATTTGTTTTCTGAGAAGTTTTTTGCTGAGGGCTTTTTGCCTCTTCGTCTGTTTGACTAAAACCTATTGATTCTAAAAGCAGACCATTACTAGCCGCTAAGACCTCAAATTGGACTAATAAATATGGCAGATCTTCTTCTTGGGGTATAGCTAAAGCAATCTTACTCGCCTCTTGTTCTATTTGCTGATACTTTTCTTTAAGCTGCTGAGTTTCAGCCAAGAGCTCTTCTAGACCAACGACTTTTTGCTCCAATTGAGTTACCTCAGGACGCAAAAGCTTGATTGAAGACCAAGTAGGCGCCATAAAAAAGAATATCAAGGCAACGCCTGCTGCTAAACTTATTAAACTGATAATAATCTTTCGATCCATATTTAATTTATGGCTTTAAAAAACTAAGATCTAATTCTAATCCTATGGTTGATTTAACCCGACCATCAACATCCATGCCAACCTCTGAGAAAATTACTTCTTTGACCCGATCATCTTCTTTAAAAACAACTAATTGTTTAGCCATAGTCTTATAATCCACCGCCTCCACATCTAAAGACAAACTAGACTGAGATAAATCAGCCCCAAAGCTGACAATCTGAACTTGAGCCAGGGTCAATTGTTCAATCATAGCAAAAAGCTCAGAAGAACGGATATGGTTCTTTAAAAGATTTTTCAAATTTTCGATTCCTTTATTTAACTCGGTAAAATTAGCTTCCAAGTCTAAATCTCTCTGGCTTCCTAAATCTTCAAGCTTTACAGTTAAGGATTTTTTTTCTTTAATCAAACTATCCTGATACCCCCACAAACCAAGACAAGCCACAATAATTATGATTAACAAAATGATTGATGAAGCCATCCAAAAACCTGCCTTAGGAGCAAGTTTAGTTATCTGGGAAAAACTATCCCTTGACATTTTAACTTGCTGCCCAGCGCCTTGTTTCTGCTCATATTTTTTTGGCATCAACTTAATATCCATATAAAGATTAAATTATTGAATTTCGCCCATGCCCAAGCCAACCGCCGCCGCCAAGCAAGGACCTAATTCCTTAACAACCGATTTAAGTAAAGAAGGATAAGCTACCCGGGCAAAAGGATCGCCTAAAGAAACCTCCACGCCTAACTTATCTGTAAAATAATCAACCAAACCGAGCGTTTGGCTAACTCCTCCTACTAAAATATATCTTTCAATTTTACGATTGCGCTTATTCTGATACGAATCAGTAATTTTTTTAATTTCGGTGATAATTGTATTTAAAATTGAATAAAGCATATCCTTTATTTCAGTGTTTTCAATTTCAGCCAGCCCAGTTGTTAAAAGAGTATGTTTAAGTTTTTCCGACTCTTGAGGGTAAAGCTTCATTCGCTGAGAAATCATCTTGATTATCTTTAAACCGCCTGTTTCTAGATTGTGAGTCGCTTTAATAAATCCTCCATCAACTATACTAATGTTAACGGAACGAGCTCCGGCATCTACTAAAGTGATTGCGCTTTTATCATTGCCTACTAAAGCGCGAGCTAAACTAAATGTTTCCGCCTCCATCCTCCAAAGATTCAATCCAGCTAATTTGATTATCTGCTTATAACGATTAATAATCTCTTTAGGAACAGCGATAATCAAAATTTGTTGACTAGATCCTTTATCTGATTTACCAACAATACTCCAATCCAAAATCACTTCAGAAATAGGCACCGGCACATATTTTCTGGCTTCAAAAGGAACAGTTGCCGCAACTTCTTTTTCAGACATGTTAGGCAAATCAATCAAAGTAAAAAAACTAGAATAAACAGGGATAGAAACACAAGCTTCCCGAGATTTAATCTTAGCCTCCTTAATAACTTTCTTAACTATCCCAGCTACTTCTTTAGCCGGAACTTTCAAAAGCTCTAAATAAGCCTGGTAATTTCTACTTTTAAGATATTCGGCCAAGGGGAAAATTCCATAATTCTTTAATTTGTGCCTCCCATTTTCTTTTTCTAATTGAACTAATTTAATCGCTGAAGCGCCGATATCAATACCTAAAAGGCTGTTTGATTTTTTTTTAAACAGAGACATTTTTATTATTATATAAACATCATCTCATTTGTCTTGTCTTGCTTTCAGTTAGTAGTATAGCATAAAATTAAGAAGGAAAGAAACTACTTATGTGGAAAACTATTTTAGACCTAATCTTCCCAATTAATTGCCTTGGCTGTGGCCAACCGGGCGATTTTATCTGTTTTAATTGTTTTGAAAAAATTCCTTTAAATACTGAACCGCCCTTAAATAATTTACTAATCGTCAGTTATTATCAATCTCCTTTAATTAAACAATTAATTCATCGTTATAAATATGATTTTGTCAAAAGTTTGGTTAGGCCATTAGGCACATTAATGGCTAAAAAATTAACCCAGCAGAATATTAAAGACCTTATTCTTGTACCTATACCACTTCATCCTAAACGACTCCGTTGGCGCGGATTTAATCAAGCCCAAGAATTATCTCTAGTTATTAGTAAAAAGTTAAATATACCAATAATCAATAACCTACTCATTAGAAAAAAACATACCCTGCCTCAAGCCAAAATAGATAACCTGAAACAAAGAAGGGTTAATATTAAAGATTCTTTTCAAATCAATTCTAGTTTTAAAGATAATCTTAAAAACAAAAACATCATCTTAATTGATGATATTTCTACTACCGGTGCAACTATAGAAGAGTGCACTAAAATATTAAAATCATTAAAACCTAAAGCTGTTTATGGATTAGTTATTGCCAAAGGATAAATCCTTGAATAAATAGACAAAATAGGGTATGCTAAAAATTACTGGAAGAGTCGGATAATGGTTATTCCAACGGATTGCTAATCCGTGACCCTTTTGGGTCTTGCGGGTTCGAATCCCGCCTCTTCCGCCAGTCAATGGAGAGATGCGAGAGCGGCTTAATCGGATGGTCTTGAAAACCATTGTGGCAGCGATGTCACCGTGGGTTCGAATCCCACTCTCTCCGCCAATTCAAAACAAGATGGACAAAAATAAAACAACTAATCAAATTTCCTGGAGGGCTCCAGAATTCCCCCATTACGAAAAAGATGTAATCTGGTTCACTATTTTAAGCGTTATTGCGGCCGGTTTATTTCTTTGGGCCTTATTTACTAAAAATCTTATCTTTGCCTTGCTGATTGCTATCAGTTTTTTCTCAATAATGACCTATGCCTTAAAAAAACCAGCTAAAGTTGATCTAGCTATTACCCCCAGAGGAGTAAAAATCAATAAAACTATTTACGATTTTGATAGTTTAAAATCATTTTGGATTTTTTATGAACTACCTGAAATAAAAGAGGTTAGTTTGCGGAGTAAGAAAAAAATTATGCCATATATTAAAATACCCTTAGGCGAACAAAATCCAGTTGAGATTAGACGAATACTAATTAAATATTTGCCCGAAAGAAAGCATAGAGAATCCTTAATTGATAATTTAGCTCGAGCCCTGCGCTTTTAATATAAGCGCCCATAGCTCAGTGGATAGAGCGCTTCCTTGCGGAGGAAGAGGTCGTAGGTCCGAATCCTACTGGGCGTACTAATGTTATCTTTATTATCAAAAATAGAATCTATTAAGAAAGTAGGTCCCGCTTATTTGAAAAAGCTTCATAAGCTTAATATCAAAATAGTTCAGGACCTGTTTTTTCATTTCCCTCACCGTTATGATGATTTTAGCCAAATTATTCCGATTGACCAATTAAAAACAGGTCAGACTGCAACAATTCAAGGCAAAGTGGTTGAAATCAAATCAAGCCATACCTGGCAGAAAAAAATGAGTCTAACCGAAGCGATTATTGAAGACAAAACCGGCAGTATTAAAGCTATTTGGTTTAACCAGCCCTATTTAACTCAAACTTTAATTAAAGGCAAAAAAATTAATCTAGCTGGCAAGCTTACTTTTGTTAAAAAAACCCTTTGCTTTTCTAATCCAGTCCAAGAAGTCATCAATCAAAATACAGATCCAACACACACTGGGCGTTTAGTTCCAATTTACCCTGAAACAGCTGGCTTAACCTCTCGCTATCTCCGCTACTTGATTAAACCCCTGCTTTATTTAACTAATCAAATAACTGATTTTTTACCTGATTTAATTAAAAAGAAATTTAACTTAACAGATTTATCTCAAGCAATTAAACAAATCCATTTTCCAGCTCATTCCCAATCAATCAAAACAGCCCGCCAGCGATTAGCTTTTGATGAGCTTTTTTTAATTCAATTAACCACCCTCCAACAAAAACAAAAATTGAATCAAGAAAAAGCATCCCAGATTCCTTTTGACCAAAAGCTGATTAAATCCTTTGTCCAAAATCTGCCTTTTAAATTAACTGATGACCAGCGATTAGCCGCTTGGGAGATTTTTCAGGATTTGAGCAAAAATCAACCAATGAATCGCCTGCTTAATGGAGATGTTGGTTCGGGCAAAACGATTATTGCCATTATGAATATTCTCCAAACAGCTCAAGCTGGTTATCAGACAGCTTTAATGGCTCCAACTGAAATCCTGGCTAAACAGCACTTTGAGACATTCAAACAAGTACTCAAAAAATACAAACTAAATATCGCCTTATTAATCGGTTCAAGTAAGAATAAAGTTCAGCTTAAGAAAAAAATTAGTCAGGGTAAAATCAATATTATTATCGGCACTCATGCTTTGATTCAAGAAAGTTTGTCTTTTAATAATTTGGCTTTGGTGATTATTGATGAACAACATCGTTTTGGCGTGGCCCAGCGAGCAGCTCTGCAAAAAAGGATTTATCAAATAAAGGATGGGCTAGCTACAATTCCTCACCTCTTATCAATGACGGCTACGCCTATCCCTCGCACCCTTACTTTGACTATTTACGGAGACCTTGATATTTCACTAATCAAACAACTTCCCAAGGGCCGACAAAAAATCATAACTAAGATTGTTACCCCAGCCGATCGCAATAAAACTTACAATTTTGTCAAAAAACAAATTAAACAGAAAAAACAGGCCTTTGTTATCTGCCCGCTGATTGATCAATCAGACAAGCTGGGAGTCAAATCAGTTACCCAAGAATATGAAAAGTTATCAAAAGAAATCTTTCCCAAATTCAAAGTTGATATGATTCATGGAAAATTAAAACCAATAGAAAAAGAACAGATTATGAAAAAGTTTAAAAGCCAAAAAACTGACCTTTTAATCTCTACTTCAGTGGTAGAAGTCGGAGTTGATATTCCCAATGCCACGGTCATGATTATTGAAGGCGCGGATCGATTTGGCTTAGCCCAACTTCATCAATTCCGAGGCAGGATTGGTCGAAGCGCTGACCAATCATATTGCTTCTTATTTACTGACTCGCCGGCTAAAAAAACTCATCAACGGCTTAAAGCTGTTTTAACCGCTAAAGATGGGTTTGAACTAGCTGAAGAGGATTTGAAAATTAGAGGACCAGGCGATTTCACCGGTTCCCGTCAATGGGGCTTGCCGGATTTAACCATGGCCTCACTTAGTGATTTAGATTTAATTAAAAAAAGCCGCCAAGCGGCTCAAATGGTGATTGCTCATAACTTAGTCATTCCAGAACTCAAATCCAAACTAAAAGAATTTGAAAAAATTATTCATTTAGAATAATTGACAAAAATACGTTTAAAGGTTAATATTCATGTATAGGATAGAATTTTAACAATTAAAGAGAGATAAAAAGGAGGGTTATAACATGACTGAAAGAATGAGTGTGATAGTTAAGCAAGGAATCACGAAAATGCTGACAAGTAAAAGACAAGAATGTGAACAAGAAGTAATCGTGGCCAGAGAAGCTCTAAAAGACAATCTAAAAAGCGGCAAGACTATCCGCAACGACGATCTTGCAGATTGCTGCATCCAGGCAAGTTGGGTGAAAAATCAAAGTAGGCTCAAATGTTTAGAAAAATGCCTCAAAAAATTTGATGAGGCCATTGGAAGAGTCTATGATGGTACTTATGGCATCTGCATCAGTTGCCAAGAGGAAATCCCTACCGAACGCCTCCGGGCAGTTCCTTTTGCTGACCGTTGCGTCAGCTGTAAAAACGAAAAAAATTCAAACGCTTCGTTTAATGACCGAGCGCACGCAGTTCTCTAGAGGCGCGCGTTCGTTAAACGAGGACAACCTCGTTGGGAGATAGCGCAAGTTATCTCCCATTTTTATTTCTTCGTTTTTTATGTTTAGGCGTGACCCAAAAGCCCATATATTTACCCAGCATCAATCGAGTTTGAGATTCTAATCCTGGGATAGCGCCAAAAATTAAAATAGTAAAAGGCACCAAAATCCATTGGACCATCATACTTAAATATTTAAAAAAACCAAACTGTTTAGGTCTTTGAGGCAAAAGTAAAGTGCTATAAATAGCTGAACCAATCAACCCAACCATAGCCAAAGTCATTAAAGTCCTAGTCAGCCGAGGTAGATTGTATGACAAAAGGGTAATATTAAATCTTTGACCGCCTAAAAATAAAGGCAGCCAGCCAAGTAAGAAAATAAGGATGGCGTTAGTGGCCCAAGACCAAAATCCTTCTATTTGAATCCAAATCCAATGCCATTTCATTTTAAAAGCAATTTTCTTGTTTTTCCAAAATCCAAAAGATAAATATGGAATGTTTTCAACTCCCCAACCCCAACGTTTCTGCTGATTATATACATTAACGGCTGTTCTAAAAAAATTAGGGGCTAAATTAGCGTCCATAGAAACAGGATAATTCAATGGGATAACCTTATAATCTCCATCATAGTATAAAAGATTTTGCCAAAAAATCCTTGAATCCTCAGAAACCATATTAACCGGCCAGAAATCTACTTCAACTAAGGCCTGCCAACTAATTGATTGCGAGGAAAAAGAAGAAAGTCGTTCTAATCTAGTTTGCTGCATCATTTGCCAAAAAGTCCCAGAAGTGGCCACCACTCGCGAAATAGCTGGCGCCTGCCAAATATTATTATTATAAATTGGAATAGGCTGATAGCTGGTTCTGGTTGGTTTTTTAACAGTTAAATAATGGTAAGTTAAACAAGAAAAATACTGGGGATAAACCCGAGTATCAATATCAAAACAAGAAACAACAATATTTTCATAAGGAATCTTTAAAGGATCAATAATTTCTTTTTTAACTTGGCGGGCAATCCAGGTAATATTAGAACCCTTACCTGGCATTTCTCCAACAATATCTTGAGGGTGAGTAGTAATTATTAATTTATAGAATTTGTCTTGATATTGCTTTTTAATTTTTTGAGCTAAATTCCGAGCTGGCTGACCGGCCCGTTCTTCAATACCTAAAGCAATAATCATCTTATCCTTAGGATAATCTGAATTAATAATTGCCTCTAAAGTTAATCTAACCACCCCCACTGGTTCTTTGTAAATCGGAGCAACAATTAAATGATAAATATCCTGCCAATCTTTATGCTTAACTAATTTGACTTTCCCCAGCCAATCAATCTTCAGCTGCTTTTTCATATTCTTATAGGAAGACCTTAAATAGAATGAAAGATAAATTGTTTTAAGCAGCCAGTAAATATCAAAAGTAATGATAAAAAAGGCCACCCAGACCGGCTTATACCAAGATAAAAAAATAACGCTTAAAAGCGTCAACCAAGCCAAAGCGCCTGGAACAATCTCAAAAGCCCGATAAAGCATTCTTTCTTTCAAATTCTTTAAATCAGGCGCCTTGCCTATTTTTAAATAATACTTATCAGCTGGGATCATAAAATTAAAACTTATCTATCCAAGATGCGCATAATCATTCCAAACCCATAACCGCCACGACAGGCCGTCTATATTATCATCATTATCATCTAAAATAAGAATAGTAAGGCCTGTATTCTCCATCCCAACTCTCTCTTGAAACTGTTTAAAGCTTTTATCGCTAATCGTATCACCAAGAACCACAATAGCAACCATTGTTCGAAGGAAGAATCCATGCGTTACTACCAATAGCTCTTTTTCAGAACGTTTAGAAAGATATTCAAGTGCCCGCTTCGCTCGTGTAATTATATCATTAAAATTCTCTCCATCTTTTGCCCGAAAACCCGGGGTAAAAAGACTTTTCATCCATTCCATGTAAAGCTGTTTCGCTTTTTCATCAGTATACGGTCTTCCCATAGTCTCGGTAGGCTTTATTCTTTCTATAAATAAATCAGAAAACTCTAAAGACTTTTTTACTTTCTTTGTAATAATTTCTGCTGTTTCTTTGGCACGAGAAAGAGGACTAGCGATAATGGCCTCAAAAGACAAATGCGAAGCTCGCTCTGCTATATACTGCGCCTGTTTTCTTCCTTTGCTAGTTAAAGGTGAATCAAGTGACTGAAATACAGGCTTTGTATTCCCCTCGCTTTCTCCATGACGCACAAAATATATTGTTTTTATTGCTGTCTTTTTTATCATTATTTTTTTCTTCTTGCTTCAAGTTCTGTTTGCATATTTTCTATTCCTAACCACTAAAAACTAACAAAGGAAGATATATTTATATACCATTCTAAGGTATTGACACCTTATATCGAAAACGACTATAATAGGAACATAAAGAGTCGATATATGTGCGGTTAGCCATGGTCGGCTTTTTTATTTAAATTTAAACAAGTACCTCAAAGATTCCTGGATTATTCTTATCGGTCATTTTTCTATTTATAAGTCTATTCATTATAACCTGCACTCTCGTAGGTTTCTTCTTTGCGCCAATTTTTATTTCATAAACCATATCTGCCATCATCGCTAAGCTATCTGCCATTTGTACATCAACATCTAAGTTTGACTTATTCACTAAACTTAAAGACGTAATTTTATTTCTATAATCCGAACCAGTAATACCCTCTGATGGTATGCCTATTGATTGTAATCTATTATGTGCTTCTATTAGATATCTATCTTGATATGGATCTGATTCTACTACAATTTTTCCATTATTCTTGCTTAAGTGCTTTTTTGTAAACTCTTCTATTATTTTCCTATAAGATCGTCTTAGTATAGCAATATCATTCCATCCTATTTTTTTGGCCTTATTTTTGTCGGCTATAACAAAAGCTAATGACAAAAATTTTGCATTTAGAATAACGATAAATTCCGACCAAAATTTTAATTCTTTAGTTGAATCTGTACGTAAACTTGCAAATGGTCCCTTTTTTCGCAACATGTCTCTACAGTGAAATACTATCTCTTCGTCATCAAAATATTTTTTCTTTAATTTACGGATCGATCTATCCAATTTTGGTTTTAATTTTTCAGGTAAAATAAAACCAGACAGGACAAAATTCTTAGACGGATGGGCAAAACTAGCCTTACCTGTTTCATCTAACGCTAAAACCTTATAGTCTTTCATAATTTTATATTTTCATGACAGATTATCGACATTCGATATTGATAAACTAGCAGCCCCAAGGAGAATCGAACTCCTGTTACCAGGATGAAAACCTGGCGTCCTAACCACTAGACGATGGGGCCGTATTCGTAGCTCGTAGCTCGTAGCTCGTGTAAAATACTAACAGGAAAATTGAAAAAAATCAATGTTTGTTGTATGGTAATAATATGATTATTTTAGGGATTGAAACATCTTGCGATGATACAGGCATTGCTTTGTTAAAGTGCGGTCCGCCATGTCGGGTTTTGTCTAATGTGGTTTCTTCTCAAATTAAAATTCACGCGCCTTATGGCGGCGTGGTACCCAATTTGGCTGCCCGGGCTCATTTAAAAAATATTAAGCCATGTTTAGAGCAAGCCCTAAAACAAGCTCATCATCCTAAGATTGATTTAATTGCGGTAACTCATGGGCCTGGATTAATCCCCTCCCTATTAGTCGGAGTAAATTTTGCCAAAGCCCTAGCCTATAACCTCCAAAAACCAATTATCGGCATTAACCACATTGAAGGACATATATACGCTAATTGGTTAACTAATTCTCAAATAAGTTTTCCCGCGCTTTGTTTGGTAGTATCAGGCGGACACACTCAATTGGTTTTAATGAAAAATCATGGCCAATACCAACTGCTGGGCCAAACCCGAGATGATGCGGCGGGCGAAGCTTTTGATAAAGTTGCTAAACTCTTAGGGCTGGGCTATCCGGGCGGACCGATTATTTCCCAAAGAACAAAAAAAGGAGATTCAACCAGATTTGACCTGCCCAGGCCAATGATTAATAGAAATAATTTTGATTTTTCTTTTTCAGGCTTGAAAACAGCTGTGCTTTACAAAATCAAAAATCAAGCAATAAAGCTGGATCAGAAAAATGTAAATGACCTGGCCGCCTCTTTCCAACAAGCCGCCATTGATGTTTTAATTGCTAAAACAATCAAAGCGGCTAAAAAACATAAAATTAAAACAGTTCTTTTATCAGGTGGCGTAGCGGCCAATACTGAATTAAGAAAACAACTTAAACAAGAAATAAAAAAAGAAATACCAAATGCCAAATACCAAATGCCAGCTATTAATTTCTGTACTGATAATGGAGCAATGATTGCTATAACCGCCAGCTACAAGAAAAGACCGGCTTTTAAACAAAGCTGGTTTAAAATTCAAACTGACGCAAACTTACAACTAAGCCAAAAGATTTCTTGAAAAAAAGTGGCTAATAAAGTAAGATACTAATAATGTCAATTGAATTAGATAAAACCTACGATCCTAAACAGAATGAAGATAAAATATACCGGACTTGGGAAAAGTCGGGCTATTTTAATCCTGATAAATTACCTCAAGACCATAAAAAACCTTATTCAATTACCATGGCCCCACCCAATGTCACCGGCTCCCTCCATATGGGCCATGCCTTAGAAAACACTCTTATAGATATTTTAATCAGACAGAAAAGAATGGCTGGGTATAAAACACTCTGGGTGCCTGGCACTGATCATGCTGGCATTGCTACCCAAAATGTCGTAGAAAAAGAGTTAAAAAAACAAGGATTAACCCGCCATGATTTAGGCCGAGAAAAGTTTTTAAAAAAAGTCTGGGCTTGGCGAGAAAAATATGGCGATATTATTTTGGAACAATTAAAAAAATTAGGTTGTTCTTGTGATTGGACCAGAACAGCCTTTACCATGAACCCTGATTATCAAGAAACAGTTAAAAAAGTCTTTCTCCATTATTATGAAAAAAAATGGATTTATCAAGGAGAAAGAGTGATTAATTGGTGCCCGCGCTGCCAAACCAGCTTATCTGATTTAGAACTAGAGCATAAAGAAGAAAAAAGCCATCTCTGGCATATTAAGTATCCCTTAGTTCAGCCTAAAAATAATCTTAAACATATCACAGTGGCGACCACCCGGCCCGAAACAATGTTAGGCGATACGGCCGTAGCGGTTCATCCCCAGGATAAAAAGTATAAAGAATTAATTGGTCAAAAAATAATTTTACCCCTGGTTAATCGAGAAATACCAATTGTGGCTGATCAGGTAGTTGACCCAGAATTTGGCACTGGGGCAGTTAAGGTTACCCCAGCCCATTCAATGGTTGACGCTGAAATCGCTCAAAGACATAATTTACCCTTTATTAAAATCATTAGCGACAGAGGACGAATGACCAAACAAGCTAGCCAAAGATTTGCCAGTTTAAATATCCTAGATGCCCGTCAAAAAGTTATTGAACAATTAAAAAAACAAGGACTTTTAGAAAAAATTGAGGATTATTCCCATCAAGTGCCTCATTGTGACCGTTGCCATACAGCGATTGAACCTTTAATTAGTAAACAATGGTTCTTAAAAATGGATAAATTAGCCCAAAAAGCCATTAAAGCGGTTAAAGACGGCCAGATTAAATTTCATCCCCAACGCTGGGAAAAAGTATATTTTGACTGGCTTAATAATATTAAAGACTGGTGTATTTCCCGCCAACTCTGGTGGGGCCATAAGATTCCAATTAAGGGAACTGATGATGTTTTAGATACTTGGTTTTCTTCAGCTCTTTGGCCTTTGGCCACTCTGGGCTGGCCTGAAAAAACAAAAGATTTAGAAAAATTCTATCCAACTAGCCTTATTGCCAGCGCCCGCGATATTCTCCATCTTTGGATAACCCGAATGGTTTTCTCTGGATTAGAATTCACTAAAAAAGTACCGTTTAAAGATGTTCTTATCCATGCGACCATTCTAACCAAACAAGGCAAAAGAATGAGTAAATCTTTAGGCACCGGCATTGATCCTCTGGAATTAATTAGTCAGTATGGGTCTGATGCTACTCGCTTTGGGCTAGTTTACCAATCACTAGGCGGTCAAGCTATTCACTTTTCCGAAGAAAACATACTCATGGGCAAAAAGTTCGCTAATAAAATCTGGAATGCCAGTCGATTTGTCTTAGGACAAACTAAAGATGTTAATAAGCTAGCCACTCGTTTACCAAACAAACTCACTCCAGCAGACAAACTTATTCTTAAACAATTAAAAACAACTATTGAAAAAGTAAATAAGGATTTAGATAATTTTCGTTTTGGTCAAGCAGCCCATTTACTTTACGATTTTTTCTGGCATGATTTTTGTGATAAATATCTAGAAACAGCCAAAAAACAAAATAATCCTGAAACCAAACAGATATTAATTCATGTTCTTCTAAATTCTTTAAAACTGCTTCATCCTTTTATGCCTTTTGTTACCGAGGCAATTTATCAAAAAACACCTTTTAAAGAAAAAGAATTAATAATGATTGAAAACTGGCCTAAGGCTTAAATCTAGATGCAATACCTTTTTTACATTATTCTCGGTCTTTTACCCAGTTTTATCTGGCTGTCTTTTTACCTAAGAAAGGACAAGCACCCCGAACCTAATTCAATGGTTTTAAAGATTTTTATCTGGGGAATACTTTTAGCTCCTTTGGCCATTATCCTAGAACTACTCTTGATTTGGCTGCTTGATCCCAGCGTCCCCTTATCATCTCTTTTTTCTCATATCTCCGAAGACAATTTCATTAAAATTATTCTAATTAATGCTTTAATCCCTGCTTTGGTTGAAGAATATTTAAAATATTCCGTGGTTAGAGTAAGAATTCTCAGAAATTCTGAATTTGACGAACCAGTCGATGCTATGATATACTGTATTATAGCTGGTCTAGGTTTTGCAGCCATTGAAAATTTATTAATCATTTTTAAGATTTATTCAGATTTTGGTCAATTATTAAGCACGATTGGCTTGCGCTTTTTAGGGGCGACCCTAGTCCATGCTTTATCTTCTGGAATCGTTGGTTATTGGCTTGCCCTCAGCTTGCTTTATACCAAACAAAGAAGAAGATTAATTCTCTTTGGTCTGACGGTTGCTATTATCTTTCATGCCTGCTATAATTACCTTATCATTGTCTTGCTAAACCAAACAGCCAATCAGACAACGCTCTTCATCCTTATTGTCGCCGTCCTATTAGTAACGGTCGCTCTCCTGGTTTCCTCTTATTTTCGTAAACTTAAAAAACAACAATCTATTTGCAAAATTAATGAATAAACAAATATATGAACAAGAAACAAACATTTTTTGAAAAATTAACTGGCGCTAGCTGGCCTGAAGTTAAAAAAGGTAAATCTATAAAACAGAAGAAAGGAAAACCAACAACCATCCAAAAAGATTTTTCTGTAGAAAAAGAAAAAAAAGTTTTGTTGCCTAAAAAAACCGCCAAAGTAAAAACTATGCCTAAAAAAGAACCAAAAGAATCAGAGGATTGGCTAAATGAATCTGAAGGACAATTAACAATTGATGTTTATCAAACGTCAAATGAGGTGGTTATTAAATCAACTATTGCTGGAGTCAGCCCTGAAGATATTGATATCACCATGACCAATGACATGATCACCATCAAAGGGACAAGACAGAAAGATGAAGATGTTAAAGAAGAAGATTACTATTATCAAGAATGTTATTGGGGACCTTTTTCCCGTTCAATCATTCTGCCGGTTGATGTTGAGGTTGATCAGGCTCAAGCCTCAATGAAAAACGGAATTCTAACCATCAAACTACCTAAAATTGAAAAAATTAAAACTAAAAGAATTGAGATTACTAGCGAGTGAATATAAGATATTAGATAGAACAGCCGATTTTCTAGATTGGCTGTTTTTTGTTGCCTATTAGTGATATGATAGAATTATGCCCCGTTAGAAATTATGAAAAAATCTGTAAGTATCACTGGATTAATTATTTTAATTAGCCTGATTTATTTCAGTTTGATTTTCCAAATAATTGATTACAAAAAAATTGCCTGGCAGACTGAATTAAACTCAAGATGCGATCAATTTGCCAATCAAGAGATACTCCTTATTCTCCAAGAGAGAAACTGGCCCATTAAATTAATTGACTTAGGATTTCAAATTAACAGCCAAAAGACAAAAGGGCAATTAGCCGCTTTGATTAATTACTATAACTTCAAGCCTGTTTACCAAATAGATCAGAAAAAGTTTCAAGATCAAATTAATCAAATTTTCAAAGATGTTGAAAAACCAGCTCAAAACGCTTCTTTAGTTTTTAACCAAGAGATTGATAGTTTTTCTCTTAAACATTCAACTATAGGCGCCACAGTTGACAGAGAACAATTAATAGCTGATTTATCAAAACAGGTTGAAATTTTTTCTAATCAATCGATCAATTTAACCCTTATCCTGGACCAACCAGCGATAGAAGATGATGAAATTAATTTGGCTCAACAAAAAGCAGAACAGATTTTAGCCGGTCAACCGTATCAATTAATTTTAGGAACAAAAGTTTGGCAGGTTGATGAGGCTCGTTTAATTGACTGGCTTAAATTTGAACCAATTAAACAAAATAATTCTGATAACCAAATTCTCGGTATTTCCTTGGATAAAAATCAAGTTAAAGAATACTTAGAGGAAATAACATCAACCATCAATCAATATCCGATTGACGCCCATTTAGAAACCCAAGACAATCGAGCCATTATTTTTGTTCCAGAAAAACAAGGCTATGGCATAGATATAGATAAAACAGTTGATCAATTAATTGAAAATATTCTTGCTCAACCTCCGGTCAAAAAAACAATTATTACCGCTCAAAAATTACCGCCTAAAATATCCCTTGAACAAACCAACGATTTAGGCATCAACAGGCTCATTGCTCAAGGTATTTCTAATTTTGCTGGTTCGCCTAAAAATAGAATTCATAATATCAAGACCGGGTTAGCTAAATTTAATGGATTGATTCTTAGGCCGGGTGAAGAATTTTCTTTTAATACACTTTTAGGAGGCAGCGAAGCAGAACAAGGCTTTTTACCAGAATTAGTTATTAAAAAGAATAAACTTGTGCCTGAATATGGCGGCGGGCTTTGCCAGATTTCAACAACTTTTTTTAGAGCCGCCGTTAATTCTGGCTTAAAAATCACCGAACGATATGCCCATTCCATCCCCATTGAGTATTATAGCCCCCAGGGCTTTGATGCGACTGTTTATGATCCAAAACCTGATCTGCGTTTTATTAATGATTGGCCCGGCCACCTTTTAATCCAAGCTTTTGTTAACGGCCATCAAGCAATAATTAATTTTTATGGAGCTAGTGATGGCCGCCAGGTGAAAATAAAGGGTCCTTATATTCTAGAAAAAAATGAAGACGGCTCCATGAAAGCCGTCTTGACTCAAGAGATTTATAAAGATGGAGAACTTTCTTCTGAAGAGATTTTTTATTCTAATTATAAATCACCTGACTTGTATCCCGTAGAAAATGGAGAAAACGAAGAAGAATAGATAAACCTAACCAACAAAAATAAAATATTCTTCAGTCAATACTGAAGAATATTTTAGTTCTAAGTATAGTGCGGACGGTGGGAGTTGAACCCACACGAGATCACTCTCACCAGGTCCTAAACCTGGCGCGTCTGCCAATTCCGCCACGTCCGCATAATTTTATTCTAATTCTCTTTTTTAGCTTAGTCAAGCTTGACTTTTTAATATTTATCATATATAATATAGGAAGGAAATTAAGATCTTTTAAAATAAAATAAAAACAGAAAAGGAGGACAAGATGAGTACTTTAATAGGCATGATTGTTGTATCTACAGGACTGTTCGGAATACATAAAATCTTCTTTTTAGGAGAACATTTCTGGGGCTGGATATTTTTGGTATCAAGCCTATTGGCAGGTGTATTTACCTTTAGGTTTATCCCAGTTGTTCACATAGGGATAATAGCCATATTTGGACAACGGATAAGGAAATTCAAAAAGAATGGAATCGTTCGCAGATTATTCAATGAAAGCAAGGGTGAAGGGCTCACTTTTTTTATCCCCGGCGTCTATAATGCTATGCCGATAAATGTTACAAAGAAAAATAAAGACATAAATCCCATCTCTATCAAGACTCCAGACTTGGCAGACCTTAAAGTACCCATCTCTGTCACTTGGGCTCCAGATGGAGATAATCTCTTTGAATATCTTGAAAGCGGAGAAGAAAAGGGTGTTTGGAAAATCCTTGAGCAAATCGTTATAGAAAGAGTTAGAGGCTGGGCGATGAATACTCATGAAGGTCCAGCTACCTTTCAACAAGCTTTAGCTGCGCGCGAAGAAGCCACTGAAGTTCTTTTTAAAGCAGTAGCAGGAAAAGAGCTAAAAGAAGTTAGTTCCAAGGTGCCAACACCAATCCTTTTCAAATATTTCAACGAACCACAAATCCCCCCAACCAAAGAAGAGATGGAATCGTGGCACAAAGATTGGGCGAAAGTTGAACAAATTCTTCGGAATGAAGATAAAGCACTTATCGAAAAGGAAATCAGAATTAGGAGAGAACAAGTAAAAGAAATCCAAAGAGGTAATGGGAATCAGACAATAGAATCTTTGGGCATCATCTTAAAACGCCTCAATATTGGCGATATTACCCTCAAAGAAGGAAGCCAACTTGAAGCGGCAGCTGAAAAAGAAGTCAAAGAAAAAAGAGAACAAGCTGCTGAAGAAGTTGAATTGGAACATGTCGGAAAAAGGATCGAAATACTTATGAATGAACCGTATAATTTCACCAAAGAGCAAGCTCGAGATATTGTCCAGGTAGAAAGAGAAAAAGTAACTAAACAAATTAAAGATATCCAAGGGTTTGATCCTGAAAAGATTGGCCAGGGGATAGGTCTAATCATTAAAGAATTAAAAAAATAAACTAAAAAGCCGGGTAGGTAAAAGAACCTTACCTGGCTTTTTTATTTTAATAATAAACAAAGATTATAATATATCAGTGATTATAATATATCCGTCGTTGTCCCAAATCCAAAATACGTAGATACCAGATTAATCAAAGTATAAACTCCTCCAATAATAAGGATGCCGACTAAACCATACATTAATCTTTCTCGGGCTACGCGTGTTTTTTCTTCATCTCCACCGGCCGTCATCCAACCTATTCCACCCCAAACTAAATATATCACACCTAAACCAAAGGCTATGCCAAAAGCATATTGAAATATCGTAATTATGTCATCATAAATACTATCAACATCAGCACTACCGGGGGCTGGAATAGAAGGTGCTGCAAAAACAACACATGGCAAGACTAATAGAGTAAAAGCTAAACAATATAGTGTCTTTTTTATTTTTCTCATTTTATTCACCCCCTTTCTTTAATAATTATATTTAATAAACATCCTATGGTAAATTAACCTTAACTCCAAAATAAGTAGCTACCACAGTAATCACAGTATAAACTCCTCCGATAATAAGAATACCAATTAAACCGTACAACAACTTTTGTCGAGCCACCTTTGTTTTTTCTTCATCTCCACCAGCCGTCATCCAAGATAACCCTCCCCAAACAAAATACATCACAGCTAAAGCAAAAATTATCCCAAAGAAATACTTAGATAAATCAACCAAATTAGTATAAAGATTATCAACTGGAACAGTGCTACTCCCTTTCACTCCAAGAAGACCTCCAAGAATAGCTACCCAGCCCTGTCCAATAAGTATAACAACCAAACCAACAAAAGTCCAAGCTAGGTTTTTTTTGGCTTGAGCAAGCTGTTCTTCATTCCCTCCAGCTTTAACAAACATAAAACCAGCCCAAATAACCATAATCACCACAACCACCGTCAAAATGTTAACTACCCAAGTAACAAGGGCGCTAACTAAAGTTGCAAAATCGTCTGTTGGATCAAGTGGATTATCTATACTGGCTGCCTTAACTTCAAACATCGGCAAACATACCAAAATTAGGATAATCAACCAATAAAAATTTTTGTATTTATTTCTCAACATAAAATTTTAAAACTATAAATCGTACATTATCTGTGAACAAATAGGAATTTCATTCCAAATAGTCTTAAATGTCCCACTAGCTATAGTTTTAAATAAAGTATCAATTAAAAGCCAACTAACAAAAACAATCAGCAAGCCAACAACCGTGTTATAAAAAATACTTTTAGCCAAAGCAACTCTTTGTTCATTACCCCCCGAAAACAGGAAAATGCCACCAGCTACAACAAATAAAAGACCAGCTATAGGTAGAACTAACTGAATAGTAATGAACTTAATAATCTTATCACCTAATTCCCAAAGATGACAAAGTGTACATGGATCACTTCCAATGCAAGGCACTATAGCAGCATTAACTAAACTGAATCCAAGTAACCCACCCAAAATCAGAAAACCAATTATAATTTTTTGAAAGTTCCACATTTTTTATTCCATTAATAAAGTTGTTTGCTTGGCTGCCTTATTAATCGCCTCACTAATAGTTGCATTACCTAACACTACTGATTCTACCATATCAGCTAGAATCGTTTCAATAGCTGAGCTATCTTTCTGATACCAAGAACGACTAGTTAATGATTGTTCAGCAAAAACACCTAAATCTGAATCGCTTTTCTGCCAAAGAATTAAATCGCGGCGAGCGGCCGGTCTTTTAGCTAATTCCAAATATTTCTGACTATTCTCTTTATTAGTCAACCAAGTAACAAATTGCCAAGCTGCTCTAGCTGATTCAGAATTATGCGAAACAGCCAGACCCCAATAATTAGCATAATCAATCTCAATAACAGTTGAGGTGGCGATTTGAGGCATAGAAGTTATTCCAAAGTTTAAATAAGGCGCTTTGGCTCGAATAGTTGGCAAATGATAAGAATAATTAAACATCATCGCCGCCTTGCCTTCATAAAAAGCATCAATCGAATAATGCATTCGCGTGTTCCAAGTATAAACTGACTTTAAAGGATCAGCAAAATCAGTGTAAAATTCTAAAGCTCTTTGTCCCGGAGAAAAATCTTCTCCATTAAGGTTAATTGACTGATCAAAAACAACCCTAGCCTTATCCTCATTAACCTCAACCATTTGGGCGCCGGACTGAATCATTAAAAGAGACAAGATATCAATAGAACGATTAATATTACGAGCCGTGCCCAAGGCCGCGCCGGCTTGAATAATATTCCACCGTTCATCTTTAATGGTTAGCTTTTCTACATCAGCTAAAACTTCTCTCCAAGTTTGAGGCGGCTGAGGAATGCCAGCTGTATTAAACAAGTCTTTGTTATAATAAAGAGCAAGCGTATCAACACTCAAAGGAAGGGCAACCACCTGACCATCAGTTACAAAATCATCATAAACTACATCAACAAAATCATCTTGAACAATTTTAGATGTAGTTAATTCCAAAGGAGCTGCATAAATCTTATCTTCATATCTTGAAGGCCAAGTATGATGAAGCATAAAAATGTCAGGCCCTCGCCCACTAGCCATTGCTTCTAACAAATCTTTTTCATATTCTGAAGAGGTTTTTTTATGATATTCAATTTTAATATGAGGATAAGCTGCAGTAAAGTTATCGATCAACTCTTTATAAACATCTGAATCATCAAAAACTCCCCAGAACTCTAAATTAGCTTCTGGGGGAGCCTCAGGCTTACAGCCAAATGAAATAGCCGCCAAGCTAAAAATAAAAACAGGCACGACTAGTGTATAAAGATTAATTTTTCTAATCTTAACCTCCATAATGTATATCTTTAAAACTTTTTGAAAACCATTCCATAATGTTGATTATCTATCTCCAACTCTACATCTAAGGTCCAACCTTGTCTTTCCACTAATTTCTGAGCTTCTTCTTTAGAAATCAACCAACCCTCTTTAGGTGCTAAAGAAGCACCAACAATCCATTCAATTAAAATCATTTTGCCTTCTGTTTTTAAAATCCGATCCGCTTCTTTGATAATTTCTTCTTTTTTTTCTGATTGAAATAAGATATTACGTAATAAGACTAAATCAACTGATTGATCATCTAATTTTGAATTACCTGGAATCTCAAGGTTAGCATGGACTGTTTTAATGTTAGAAATTTTTTTCAATTCAGCCTGGCTATTAACTACTTCTAAAGCTTCTTTAATTACATCAAAAGCATATACTTTGCCTTGGGGCGCCATCTTAGCTAAAGGCATACTAAAATGCCCGTGACCACAACCAAAATCAGCCATAATCATATTATCACGAATCTCTATTTGTTTTAAAATTTCTTCTGGCTTAAGCAAGCCATTGACTTCCTCCATAAATTTGAGTTATTTATATACAAGCCACCGAAGCTACTTTATCCCCCTTAGCTACATTCATAATTTTCACTCCTTGAGTGGCTCGGCCTAAACAAGAAATACTCTTAAGTTTAGTTTTAATTGCTTGACCTTTTTGAGAAATGACAATTAAATCTTCTTGCTCTGGTCTTAAAATCTGACTAGCTACAATATTACCTGTCCGACCAGTAAGATTGGCTGTTTTAATTCCTGAACCGCCTCTTTTTTGAACTTTGTAATATTTTAAATCAGTTCTCTTGCCAAATCCGTTTTCAGTTACTACTAACAATTTTAAGCCTTTCTGGTCTACTTCGTTCTCTATAATACTCATTCTAACTAATTTATCGCTTTCTTTCAAATTTATTCCCCTTACTCCAGCTGCAGATCGAGACATTGATCTAACATCACTCTCTTTGAAACGAATACTTTGGCCATTAACCGTGACTAATATGATTTGGTCTTGACCAGAAGTTAATCTAGCCCACTTTAATTTATCCTCTTTGCCTAATTTAATAGCAATGAGGCCATTGCGACGCACATTATTGAATTCCTCTATTTTTGTTCTTTTAATTATACCATTTTCTGTAGCCATTACCAAGAATTTAGCTTGTTTTGACTTGCTAACATTAAGAACGGTTGTAATGTGCTCTTTAGGACCGAGTTGTAAAATATTAACAATCGCCTGACCTCGGGCTACCCGACTAGCTTCAGGTAGTTCATAGGCCTTAGCTTGGAAAACTCGACCTCGATCAGTAAAAAATAGGACGTTATCATGGGTAGTAGCTGGGACAAACCAACCAACCGCATCTTCTTCCCGAGGAGTAATAGCAATAACTCCTTTACCACCTCTTCTCTGAGATTTATAGGATTGGGGGCTAACTCTTTTAATATAGCCACCCTGAGTTAACATAATGATGCATTCTTCTTGAGGAATTAATTCTTCTCCCGTCAATTGCCCTAAGGGTCGACTAAAAACTTTGGTTCGTCGTTGATCTGCATATTTTTGCTTTAATTCTTTAAGTTCTTTTTTAACAACAGTTAGAATTCTTCTAGAGCTTTTTAATAAGGCTTCTAATTCTTTGATTAATGCTTTCTTTTGCTTTAATTCTTCTTTAATCTTTTTCTGTTCTAAACCAGCCAATGTCTGTAATCTCATTTCTAGAATAGCCGTTACTTGACGATCAGTTAATTTGAATTTCTTCATCAAATTCTGATGAGCCTGTTCCCGAGTAGCTGATTTCTTTATGGTGCTAATAACTGCATCAATGTGATCAAGTGCTTTATTCAAGCCCATTAGAATATGGGCTCTTTCTTTAGCTTGTTTTAATTCAAACTTAGTTCGCCGGGTAATAATCTGCTGACGATGATCAATATATTCCTCTAAAATACTTTTTAAGGATAAAACCTGTGGTTGCAATCCATCAACTAAAGCAAGCATGTTTAAATGAAAAGTCTTCTGTAAGTCAGTTAGTTTAAAAAGCAAATTAAGAACTCTTTGAGGAACCGCATCTGCTTTAAGCTCAATAACTACTCTAACCCCATAACTACAATCTCTGTCTGTTTCATCTCGAATGTCTCTAATTCCCTGAATTCTCTTATCTTTAACCAGGTCGGCTATTTTGGCAATCAAATTAGCTTTATTGACCCCATAGGTCATCTCATTAATGATAATCTGGAATTTACCTGTTTTTTGTTCAACTATCTCTGCTTTAGCCCGAGTAACAATTGGCCCTCGGCCAGTACTATAGGCCTGAATCATGCCTTTACGGTCATAGATTTCCCCGCCGGTTGGAAAATCTGGTCCTTTAATAAATTTGAAAAGATCTTTAACGCTTGCCTTTTTATTATCAATTAAATAAATTATCCCATCAATTAATTCACCTAAATTATGGGGGGGGATATTTGTAGCCATACCAACCGCAATACCCATAACTCCATTTAAAAGCAATTGAGGCAACCTGGTTGGCAGAACCACTGGCTCTTTTCGGGTCCCATCATAATTATCCATCCAGTCAACAGTTTCTTTATCAATATCAGCTAACATTTCCTCAGCAATTTTAGCTAATTTTGCCTCAGAATATCTCATAGCAGCTGCGTTATCCCCGTCGATGGAACCAAAATTTCCTTGCCCGTTAACTAAAGGATATCGCAAAGAGAAATCTTGAGCCATTCGTACCATAGCATCATAAACAGACGTATCGCCATGAGGATGGTATTTCCCTAAAGTTTCACCAACGATGGTGGCTGATTTACGAAACTTAGCTGAACTACTTAAGCCCAGCTTATGCATGGCATATAAAATACGGCGATGGACCGGTTTAAGTCCATCACGTACATCGGGCAGAGCCCGGGCGACAATCACACTCATGGCATAATCCAAATAAGACTCCTTCATTTCCTTGGTGATTGGTTGTTTTTTGATATTCCCTATTTCCATATATATCTATTTTAACGACTAAGCGGCAGCTTAACTGGTTCAATAATGTCCTCTTCAACTTCCTGAACTTCTTCTTGATTATTCAACTCTTCAAATTCCTTTTCTAAATCCTCTTCAAAAAATGAACTAATACTAGCTTTAAAAGCTTGCATCAAAGAAGGAACATCTTTTCTAACCTGTCTTAAAGATTGGGAAAGGCCCCCAGCTTCTTTTGATCCCTGGTCAGCAACTGGCGAGGAGGATTTAAGAGAAAAAACCCAAAGAGAAACAATCAAAAACATACAAATAAAAACGGACAGCCAGAGAACCTGGATGCGGACATAACGAGGCTTGTTTTGAAGTTTTTGGATAAAATCAATTAAAGACATGAATTTAATTCTCAATATCCAATAACCAATATTCAATTATTGATTATTAATTTATTGGGTGTTGAATGGGTGTTGAGTATTGATTATTGATTATTACAATTATGGTTTCATAACCACTACTTCCATTTCTTTCCCAACTAAATCTTTCTTTTTCACGACTAATTTATCAATAGCTGAAATGCCATTTAAACCCATCTCCTTTAAAAATTCTTTTAAATCAACCAGATCAACTTTTAAACCAGGCAGCTTGTAATGCATGGGGATAATTAAATTTGGTTCAAGTTGTTTAGCAATCTTAGCCGCTAATCGAGCACCAATAGTATACTTATCACCAACTGGAATCATCAAAATATCAACTTGACCAATTTTTTCTAACTGTTTGTCAGTTAACTTATCCTGACCCAAATCTCCTAAATGACAAATTCTGATTTTGTCCATTGCTATCAAATAAATATTATTCAATCCTCTTTCTTGCCCCTGTTTTGAATCATGAAAACTGGAACAGCCGGTAATCCTAACGCCCTTAATTTCATATTCGCCTGGGCTGTTGACCACAAAAGGGTCGCCTCCAATTGTCTTAATATTATCATGATCAAAATGATCATGAGAAACAGTAACAATATCCGCATTGCCTCGAGGCGGTTTAAGTCCGATCTTTTTATCAAATGGGTCGGTAATTATGGTTAAATGACCGCCTTGATTTACAATTTTAAAACAAGAATGGCCTTGCCAAGTAATAATCATAATTATATAATAGCATACTCAACACCCCTTGCCAAGCTAATAATCTTAAGTTATACTGCCTTTATGACTAATGGAAATAAATTGATGAAAAAATTAATAGCTGATGAATCAAAGACTCCTCGTCTTCCGCAAACTGGAGATCTAATTGAAGGTCGTATCATTAAAATAGGCAAAACTGCCCTTATTTTAGAATTAGGAGCTATGGGTACGGGTATTGTCTATGGCGCAGAATTAAGAGAAAATAGCTCTCTTTCAAAATCATTAGAGGTTGGCCAAAAGATCTCCGCTCTAGTTATAAATCCGGAAAATGAAGATGGTTATGTTGAGCTTTCTTTAAAAGAAGCTAATTACAAAAAAACCTGGGCGGAATTAGAAGAAAGCAAACAAAACGATCAAACCATCGCCGTCCGAGTAACTGAAGCTAATCGAGGCGGTTTAGTCATTGAATTCTCTGGTCTGATTGGTTTTTTGCCGGTTTCTCAACTATCTCCCCAGAATTATCCCCGAGTTAGGGGCGGCGATAAAAGCAAAATTCTGAGTCATCTTAATCAATTCGTTAACAAGGAAATACAAGTTAAAATTATTAGCTTAGATAAAAAAACAGATAAATTAGTAGTTTCAGAAAAGGCCGCTCAAGAAAAAGAAATGAAAAAGAATCTAAAGAATTATAAAAAAGGAGATATAGTTGAAGGTATTGTTACTGCTTTGACTAATTTTGGCGCTTTTATTAAATTTGACGACAACCTAGAAGGGTTAGCCCATATTTCTGAACTGGACTGGCAAATAATTGATCATCCCAAACAGGTTCTTCAAGAAAATGAAAAAGTTAAAGTCCAGATTATCGACATCCAGAAAGAGCAAATCTCGCTTTCCCTTAAGGCTTTAAAAAAAGATCCCTGGCAAAACATTGAAGACCAGTTGCAAATTGGCCAAACAGTTAAAGGCAAAGTAACTAAATTTAGTCCGATTGGCGCCTTGATTCAGATAAATAAGGGCATCCACGGATTGATCCATCTTTCAGAATTCTCTAAACAAAATCAACAAATAGAGGATATTCTTAAAATAGATCAATCTTACGACTTTAAGATTATCTCCTTAGTACCAAAGGCTCATAAGATGTCTTTGGGATTAAAATGAAATAAATGAAATATTTGTTTAAAAATCTACTCATCGCTTTTTTGATTTTCCTAACTATTGCCGGTTTTTTCACTTTGGTGAACAGTCCAGCTGAAAAAGCAAAAGAGGTTTCCTTAAGTCAGTTAGTTGAACAAATTAATCAAGAACAAATCTCAACCATTACTATTCGAGGCGACCGGTTAGAAATAGACCTAAAAGACGGCTCTCAAGAAAAAGCCACTAAAGAAAAAGAGGCCTCTTTGACTGAATCATTGAAAAACTACGGCCTTGAGACAGAAAAGCTTAAATTAATTAATTTGGAAATAAAAGGAGAAAGCGGTCTAGCTTTTTGGGTTGGGTCCATCCTTCCTTTTCTTTTGCCTTTAGTTATTATTGGATTTTTCTTCTGGTTTATGCTGCGGGGAGCTCAACGAGGCCAAACCCAAGCTTTTAGCTTTGGTCGTTCCAAGGCTCGTTTAATTAATCCTCAAGATAAAAAAGAGAAGATCACTTTTAAAGATGTAGCTGGGCTTAAAGAAGCTAAAGAAGAATTGCAGGAAATAGTTGAATTTTTAAAAACTCCTAAAAAGTTTGTTAATTTAGGGGCTAAAATTCCTAAAGGAGTCCTCTTAGTCGGAGCGCCCGGCACTGGGAAAACACTTTTAGCTCGAGCGGTTGCCACCGAAGCCAATGTTCCTTTTTTCAGCGTTTCTGGTTCAGAATTCGTAGAAATGTTTGTCGGAGTTGGGTCTAGCCGAGTTAGAGATTTGTTCCAAACAGCTAAAAAACAAGCGCCTTGTTTAATTTTTATTGATGAGTTAGACGCTATTGGCCGCCAACGAGGCGCCGGCATTGGCGGCGGCCATGACGAGAGAGAACAAACTCTTAATCAAATCTTAGTGGAGATGGATGGCTTTGATCCTAATACTGGCATTATCTTAATTTCAGCTACTAACCGACCAGATGTTTTAGACCCGGCTCTTTTAAGACCGGGCCGTTTTGATCGCAGAGTTATTCTAGATTCGCCTGATTTAAAAGACCGCAGACAAGTTCTTAAGATTCACACCCGCAATAAGCCTTTAGATGAAAAAGTTAATCTCAAGGAAATCGCTGAAAGAACACCGGGATTTACTGGAGCTGATTTAGCTAATTTAGTTAATGAAGCAGCTATTTTAACCGCCCGCCGAAACAAGAAAAAAATCGGGCAGGAAGAATTAAGAGAATGCATTGAAAAAGTTCTTCTGGGTCCAGAAAGAAAAAGTCATGTTCTTTCCAAGGAAGAAAAACGAATTGCCGCTTTTCATGAGGCCGGTCACGCTTTAACCGCCGCTTCCCTGTCTAATATTGACCCAGTTCAAAAAATCTCAATCATTTCCCGCGGTTCAGCTGCCGGCTATGTTCTTAAATTGCCGGTTAAAGATAAACATCTTCATAGTCGTTCTGAATTCATAGATGAATTAGTTGTTTTATTGGGCGGCTATATGGCGGAAAAAATAGTCTTTAATGAATTAACTACCAGCGCATCCAATGATCTGCAAAAATCAACTGACCTGGCTCGACGTCTAGTAACCAAGTATGGCATGAGCGAAAAGCTAGGACCAAGAACTTTTGGCGGTAAAGAAGATTTAGTTTTTCTAGGTCGAGAAATCGCTACAGAAAAAGATTATTCTGAAGAAACGGCCGCTCAAATTGACAGAGAAGTAACTAAACTTATTGATGATGCTTCTCATACTGCTAAGAAAATCCTTACTAAGAAAAGAAAAAAACTAGATCAAATTGCTAAAGAATTAATCCTCAAAGAAACTATTGAAAGAAAACAGTTTGAAAGACTAATGAAAAAGAAAGTTTAGTGTATTAATTAGGAATATCCGCCAAAGGCGGATACTGAATTTTTTAACTAAATTAGAAATTTAGAAAAAATTCGTACGGGCGTGTAGCTCAACGGTAGAGCGTCTAGCTTATATCTAGATGGCCGGGGGTTCGACTCCCTCCACGCCCACCAGACACTAAGGGCGATTAGCTCAGCTGGTTAGAGCGCTACCTCGACACGGTAGAGGTCATCCGTTCGAGTCGGATATCGCCCACACGGTTTTTGTCTAAATTTTTAATTTAGTAACAAAAATCAGTGCCCGCCTCTGGCGGGCTTTCACCTTGCTTTTTGGCCTAATTCCTGTTATTCTATGATCAAGGGCCAGTAGCTCAGTGGTAGAGCACCTGTTTTGCAATCAGGAGGTCAAGGGTCCAATTCCCTTCTGGTCCACATGGAAAAAATTATCTACCAAGATAATGATATTATTATTATTAACAAACCAGCCGGATTAACTATTCATCCGACCAAGCCAGAACAAAACAATACTTTAGTTGATCAATTAATTAAACATTATCCAGCCATAAAAAAGATTGGCGATGACCCCTTAAGGCCTGGTATTGTCCATCGCTTAGATAAAGACACTTCTGGTTTAATTATTATCGCTAAAAGCAATAAAGCATTTAATTATTTAAAAAAACAATTCCAGGCAAGAAAAGTAATCAAAAAATACATGGCTTTAGTTCATGGCAAAGTTAAAGATAATCAAGGAACGATTACTAAATCAATTAGTTTTTCTAAAAAGGATTACAAGAAAAGAAGCGCTCTTTTAGATGAAAAATCAAAATCAGCTTGGACTGAATACAAGATTGTAAAAAGATTTGATAATTATACTCTTTTAGAAGTTTATCTTAAAACAGGCCGAACTCATCAAATCAGAATCCATTTAAAATCAATTGGCCATCCGATTGTTGGAGATAAACAATATAAATTTAAAAGACAAAAAACACCCCAAGGACTATCTCGGCAGTTCTTACATGCTCAATACTTGAAATTTAGAAAATCAGATGGTAAAATAGCAGAATTCAAATCAGAGTTGCCAGAAGATTTAAAAAATATTTTACTTAAAATAAATCATGGATAAAATTCAAAAATTTACCAAAAAACAATTAAAAACAGATCTACCGGAGATCAGGCCTGGTTATACAGTCAAAGTCCATCAAAAGATCAAAGAAGGCGATAAACAAAGAATTCAGGTCTTTGAAGGTTTAGTTATCGCTCAAAAACACGGTTTGGGAATTAATGGTACTATTACTGTCCGCAGAGTCACTCAAGGCATTGGCGTAGAAAGAATCTTTCCTATTCACGCGCCTTTTATTGAAAAAATAGAGGTGGTTAAAAAGCATAAAGTCAGACGAGCTAAACTCTACTATATCCGCCATAAATCAGCCAAACAAGCCCGACTCAAAGAAATTAAAACAAAATCTGATTCTAAGAAATAAGCCCAGGTGGCGGAACTTGGTAGACGCGCTGCCTTGAGGGGGCAGTGACCGTACGGTCGTGCGGGTTCAAATCCCGCCCTGGGCACCACAAAAAGACACCTTAAAGGTGTCTTTTTGTATTATCCAAAAAAATTTAACAACTAGGGCCAGGGATTGCCATCAACAAAGATTTGTTTAATTATTGCATTGCCGTTTTCATCCAGGATCACTTTGGCTAATACATCTTTGTTCCAAAAATTAAAATCTCTTCCGGCTCCTTCGGGAATAAAGTATTCTTCAATGCCATAAACTATATTCAAATCATCTTCAAAGTTATCTTCGGGAATCTGCCTGACGCCCTTAATCAAAAATGATTCAGGTTTTGGTTGATCTGCTCCGCTCTTGATTGCTCCCTTTATAAACACACTATTATTACTTGGCTTATTCTTCAAAACCTCGCTAACCCGCCACGACCCTCCGTAGCCACTCCTTAAAACTACATAAACCGTTTGGCCGTTTTGAACACTCGCATCTCGCAATTGATAAGAACTAATATTAGAAATATCATATTGAAAAGTAACATAATCACCTCGCAATGGATCCCTAGGATCAACTGGCTCAATTCTTAAAATAACTTCGGTGCCGCCGGTTAAGACGGCCAGCTTAAAAATAATCATGATTAAAATGATCAATACTTGAATTCCAATCGCTATAATAAATTTACTCTGTTTGGTTAACATAATTTTGAAATAACCCTTCGTCTGCCTTTTTCCATAAACCAACCAACAACAAATAACAATATACCTGCTCCAATGAAGAAGATGCTTTTATCAAGAGATTGAAAAAACCAATCAAAATACTTAACCAATATTAATAAGAAGAGAAATATCGCGCCCAGATTAATCAATCTTTTTTCTCGCCTGATATACCCAGAAAAAATTAAACCCAATATTGCAAAGAAAATTACAATATTATAAACTACAGCCCAGAAAACCCCTGCGCTTGTAAGCTGGCGCTTTTTAACAAACATCTCAGCTCCGCTAGTAAAAAGAATAGAGCAGAACAATATCGCTAGCAAAATAACCGCCATAACCTGATATCCGGAAATTAACTTACGACTTAATGTATAAAATAATGTTCCTATTAAGACCACGGCAAACAAAATCAATGATATACTAATCCTCCATTCTCCATAAAATTTAACATTACCATCAAGTTCATCTAAGAATTCTAAACCAGACTGGGTTGAAAGAAAGAATAAAGCTCCGATAACAGTGATTATCCCAAATATTAAATAGACCATTGCAAACCGCTTGTATTTTTCTTTTATTTCATGTAAATGTCCTAATACGTACAAAATCAAGAAAATTAACATCAAACCCACAAACACTGATGACATGCTAATATCCTTGCCGGCTGCCCAAAAAGCTGTTTGAGCGCCCCACCAGCCAGCAATTCCAATTAAGCTTAAACCAAGTGGCAGAACACTCTTGTAATAATAAGCGATAATCAAACCAAGTATGGAAGCAATATATAAAATAATTCGCCAAGATACAGGGCTTCCAAAATCATAATTAAAAGCTAAAAGAGTAGCGCTCAGAAAAACAATAGATAACAGAAAGAAAAACTGGCTGACCGCATCTTCCTTAGATAGAAAAATCTGTGAAAAACGATCTTCATCCTCTTCAACAACTCCTCTTTTTCTTCTAACCAACCGTCTAACAAAAGCAAAAATGCCAAAGATGACTAAACCAGCTATTATTAGAGGAAATAAAAAAGAAAGCATATGATTAATATAAATCTTTAAATTTTTCTGGTATTCTTTTATATATTAAAGCTCCAGAAATAAAGGTAATAATGGTAGCGGCTAAAAGTAAGAATGACGAAGTTAGTAAAAATGAATTAGCGATAGAACTGGTGAAAATATCAAATGGGTGAGCGATAATAGCAATCAAACCTAAGGGAATGGCTAAAGCAAAAAGAGAAAACTCATCAATGGCAAAAGTTATAAGAATGACTCCGATCATCCATAAAATAAATCCGTCGGGCCAATTAGCCCTGATATGGAATATCTGAGCCACTAAAAAGATTCCGGCTCCATAGATTATAGCGCCTAATAAAATCAAGGCTGTGCCTGTTTTTATCAATCCTCTTTTTTCTTTCAAATACCAACCGGCCGAATATGAAACAATCATAGACGCAACAATAATCACCACCTTTAGCCATTTATCCATAACCTGCCAATTAGCCGCCACAAAAGAAAAAATACCGGCCCCGATTAAAATAGCGCCGATGACAACGATAATTTTAATAACTCTTTTCTGAGCTTCTTCTTTTTTATCTTCTCTGGTAGCCAAAACAAAAGCTTGTTGAATATTCTCAAGCGATTGGCCCTCACTTAATAATGTTCGGTAAATAGCTTCTTTTGTTTCGCCTTGAGATAAAGAAGTTTGAATACGATTAATAATTTTCTGGTCAATCATATCTTTAGTATAACATATCCCTCAATTAATAACTAACCCGTTCTTGTCTTATTCCTTTAAGTAAATTAACAACCACCGACGCTAAAGCGGCTAAAATAAAGACCCATTGAATAGAAAAATACAAAGAAACAATAACAACTAAAACAACCATCAAGGTTTTACCAAAATTAATAGCCATCTCTTTTAAAACAGTAAACTCATCAACATAATGCCCTTGGTCAGCCGCTGCTCCATAAGCCATATAGGCAATAACTATTTTCCTTCGTTTTTTTGAAAAAAACTGGCGCTAGGCTTCTTGCCAGCTCCAGGAAAATTTTTCTCTAGTTCGAGGAATAGTTAAATAGAAAATTCCAGAAACGGAGAAAAGAATCATGGCCAGTACAAAAAGCGCGTCAAAATTAAAGCGACTAACAATAAAACCGGCGATTAAAGGAGCAAATATTTTCATGACGGAACGGGTTGCTTCAATAATGCTTATTTGTCTGCCTCGATCTTTTTTAGTAGTGAATTTGGCAAAATCAACATGATAAGGCAGCCAATAAGCTAAACGGTAGAAAGCCAAGGTTAATAATGAAAAAGGAATTAAATACTTTAAATTGCCTTGATCAATAAAATAGAAAATTACGTAAAAAAGAACGCCTAAAATAACACTAGTCCGTAAAGCTTTTCTAAATCCGAATTTATTTAAAAACCTGGCGCCAATCGTAAGAGTTATCGCGTATAGGAAATATCCTAAACCATAATAGATAACTACTGCTTGAAAATTCTGATTAAAAAGTTCATATAAAAAAAATCGGCAAGAAAATGCCTAAGAGAGCGGCCGTGAGCATTATAATAGTCTTACTCATATACAAAGAAGCAAAACCACGCGATAACGGTCTATCAAAGTATTTTTTTTCTAATTTTTTCCACATAATCTACTATAAACTATACCACAACTCTAGCTTTTCCCAAAAATTTCTGATATGATGGCAAGTGATTGTCCTCCTAAGGCGGACGCTAAAATTCTTTATAAAATTAAGGATTTTAGAGAATTTTGCGGGCGGTTAGCTCAGTGGTAGAGCGTCTCGTTTACACCGAGAGGGTCGGGGGTTCGAGTCCCTCACCGCCCACTGAATATATATGGTGGGATGTGCCGAATTGGTAAGGCACTGGTTTCGAAAACCAGCGGGCGTAAGCCTATGCGAGTTCGAATCTCGCTCCCACCGCATAATAACTAATTAATTAAGGGTTCGGCAGGGTATACACCCTGCCGCCCGGGTGAATACCCGGGCGAATCCCACCCTCTCCGCCATGCTTACCATTTTAACTCAAAACCCTGTTTATCTTATTTTTCTAGGCATTTTAGCTATCCTAATCATCTGGAATATCTTTATCTACTATCATCTTTGGAGAATCAGAAAAAAACTCAAAATCTTTTTTAACGGCAAAAAAGCGTCTGACTTAGAAGGCGTGCTTTTTGAAGAAATCAAACGGCTTAAAAAAGCAGAAAATAATATTGAACAGCTTATTAAATCATCAAAGGCCTTAAAAAAAGTATCTGATCATAGCATTCAAAAAGTTGGCGTAGTTCGTTTTAATCCCTTTAAAGAAACAGGCGGCGATCAAAGTTTTGTTATTGCTTTGCTTGATTCACATAATAATGGCTTAATCATTTCCAGTCTTTTCACCCGCCAAGGAACCAGAATTTATAGCAAGCCGATTAAAGATGGAAAATCAAAATATGCCCTTTCCAAAGAAGAGCTCCAAGCTTTGAAAAAAGCCGGCCTTGAATAAAATGTAAACAACCAAATAAATAGAAAAAAACCGGCCTGTTTTACAGCCGGTTTAATCTAAGACATCTAAAACCTCAACCTCGACGAAAATCAACTCAGGATATTTTTTTTGGACCTTTGAAGCCATTATTCTTCCTATAGTGTCTATACTCCAGCTTCCAACGATTGTAATATCGCCATTTTCCTTTTGTTCAATCGCTAAAATACATTTTGAATATTTAGCGAATTCTTCACGTAGCTGTTGAAATTCCATATTTGCCCCCTTCCTTTAACAATTCCTTAAAGCGTTTTGTCAAAGAACAATCTTACTTAATAATACATAAAATATGATTTAATCACAACATTCATTTGACCAAAACTCTAAAAAATGCTATTTTAAGCCATATAATAATGTCTAAAATAAAGAAACGAAAACAGGATAATTTTCAAACTAAACCACCGGTTGTGGTCATTTTAGGCCACGTTGACCATGGAAAAAGTTCAATCCTTGAAGCAATCAAAGACCTAAAAATCACTGAAAAAGAATCAGGCGGTATTACTCAACACATTGGCGCTTACCAAGTAGAACATCAGGATAAAAAAATAACTTTTATTGACACCCCGGGCCATGAAGCATTTTCAGCCATGCGTTCCCGAGGCGCTAAAGTAGCTGACATTGCCATTCTTGTCGTCGCAGCCGAAGAAGGAATTAAGCCACAAACTAAAGAAGCAATCACAATTATTAAAAAAATTGGTTTGCCGGTAATCGTTGCTTTAAACAAAATTGACAAAAAAGAAGCCCAACCAGAAAGAGTCAAAGAAGAATTAGCTAAAAATGGTCTGATTGTTGAATCAACAGGCGGTCAAATTCCTTCGGTTAATCTTTCAGCTAAAAATGGCCAAGGTATTGATGAACTTTTAGAAATGCTCGTTTTGGTAGCTGAAATAAATGAATTAAAAAGCCCCATTGACCAGCCGGCCTCTGGAGTAATTGTTGAATCACACCGCGATAATCAACGTGGAGCAACGGCTACTCTGTTGGTCAAACAAGGAACGCTCAGAGACAAAGATATTATTGGCACTGATTCAACCATAGGTCGGGTTAAAACAATTGAAGATTTTCAATCTCAACCTATTGAAAAGGCGACTGCCTCTACTCCCGTAATTATCACCGGCCTTAATCAAGTTCCTCAAGTAGGTGAGAAATTCTCTGTTTTTGAAACCTTAGAACAAGCCCAAATCAGGGTTGATAAAAAAACAGCCAAAAGAAAAGGTGAAAAAGAAATTTTTGTTGTTGAGCCGGATAAAAAAATCCTTAATATTATTCTCAAAGCTGACGTTCGCGGTTCTCTAGAAGCAATTAAAGAATCGTTTAAAAGTATTCCAGCCGAAGAAGTTGTTTTAAGAATTCTAAAAGCTGAAATTGGTGATATAACTGAATCAGATATTAAGCTGGCTGAATCAGCTCGAGCTAAAATAGTTGGCTTTCGGGTTAAAGCTAGTTCTACTATCCAAGAATTAGCCCAGCAAAAAAAAGTAAAAGTTGCTCTCTTTGAAATAATCTATGAACTTATTCAAGGAACCAGAGAACTGCTTTCTAAACTTCTAAAACCGGAAATAATCAAAAATGTTTTAGGACAACTTAAAGTCCTAGCCTTATTCCGATCAGAGAAAGATAGACAGATTATTGGAGGCAAGGTAATTAATGGCCAGATTAAACAAAGCGCGTCACTTAATGTTGTTAGGGCTGATGAAAAAATAGGGCAAGGTAAGATAATAAAACTGCAGCGTGATAAAAAAGATGCTGAAGAGGTAAATAAAAATCAGGAATGCGGCATCCTATTTAAAGGCACAACCACTATTGAAAAAGGAGATATTTTAGAAGCATATGAAGAAGAAAAGAAGAAACGAGAAATATAATGTATGTCTCAAAGAATTCAAAAAATCAATGAACTATTGCGTCATGAGGTAAGCCAATTACTTCTCAAAGAAATAGATTTTGATGGAATTTTAGTAACTATTATCAGCGTTGATACCGCGCCAAATCTGAGCCAGGCAAAAATTAAAATCACAACCATACCAACACAAAGAAGCGAACGAGCTCTCAGGTTTATAAATAAAGATATTTATCAAATTCAACAGCAACTTAACAAAAGATTAAATCTGAAATTTGTACCTAAGCTTATATTTGAAATTGATAAACTTGAAGAAAAAGCCCAGAGAATTGAAAAAATTCTTACTAACCCAAAATCTTGAAGATTTAAGGATATAATGGTATAGTTTTTTTCAGAGGGTCACGTGGCCGAGTGGTTAGGCAACGGTCTGCAAAACCGTTTACACCGGTTCGAATCCGGTCGTGACCTCCAGCCGTGGTGGTGGAATTGGTATACACGCACGACTTAAAATCGTGTCCCTTTATGGGATGTGGGTTCGAGTCCCACCCGCGGCACAAATAAAAAGACCCCGTTACAACGGGATCTTTTTAAGTTGAGAGCACTTCTACTTTTATATACTTGATTCCAAACTGTTTGGCTTGCTCGCGAGTAGTAAACCAAATGTCGATTTTGTGGCTATTGCGCAGGGCCATTCGGTCCTCAACCACGAAAATTTTATCTCCATACATATCAGGGAAACGAACTCTGGTACCAAACCGTAAGAAGTTAGAAGCCACGATACCGTCACGGACATGAGATCCTGAAGCGGTAATAAATGGCGTTGAGTCGGTCTGATCTATAGTAGAAGAATAAGCCGTTACCACAACCCATCGACTATAATTAACCTCGGCCATATCGGGGTTAGACGATTGAATCAAGGCCTGTCCCTGAATGGTAGCTAATTGATCACCTGGAAATAAGATTATTTCCTGAGTTGAATCTAAGTTATCAAAGATATCTCCGTAACCAGGCAAGAGTAAGTTTGAGATCAAACTAACTAAAGCAAAAGAAGCTGAAACCTTAGAATTTGTAGTATACATATTATTTATTTAGTTAAGCAAATAAAAAATCCCCAATTGGGATTATCCATATACTAGCATACTACAATTAATTTGTCAAGGATTTTGGGTAATGTCCATAGACATATGGCGGTTTTTCTCCTAAGCAATTAAGCTTGGGGGTATGTCTACAAACATGCCTAAAACAATTAAAGAAGAAGATTAAAGTCTGGAATGAACAATACAATGATTTAGAACATTGCGGACTGAATGGAAAAACTCCAAATGAAATGTTAAAATTAATTAATCATTAAACCGACAAATGTCTGTGTTTAAAACATTTGACGATTTTTAACAATGGAGCGGGTAGAGGGAGTCGAACCCTCGTCCTTTGATTGGCAACCAAATATAATAACCGCTATACGATACCCGCCTTCGCCAGCCATAGCTGGCTTCGGCGGGGCGAAGCCCGCTGAAACCAGCGAAGGATGGATTGTGCCGAGGGGCGGATTTGAACCGCCGACACCACGATTTTCAGTCGTGTGCTCTACCCCTGAGCTACCTCGGCATATATTCAATTGTGGACCCAAAGGGATTTGAACCCTTGACCTTCTGACTGCCAGTCAGACGCGCTAACCAACTGCGCCATGGGCCCGCAAATTTTCTCTAAATCTCTGATTTAGTAAGAAAATTTAGTGCTCGCCTCAGGCGAGCACTGACTTCTATTATAACAAAAACAAGTTTTTGATAGAAGTCGTGCGTCCGCCTCCGGCGGACCACCCACCTGAAGCAAGTAATATCTCATCTAATAATTTCCGACCTCGTCCAGATTTTAAAAACTTTTCCCTTTTTTCTACTATTAATTTATCAAAATACTCTTCAAAGTATATTAATTCTAATGGTCTTCGTTTGCAAGTTGATTTTACCTTTCCTCTATTATGCTCTTCTAATCTTCTTTCTATATCTTTAGTATATCCAATATATCGTCTGTTATCTTTTTTACTTTTAAGAACATATAATTTATACATTTGTTTGTAGCCCGCCTGAGGCGGGCATAATATTTGTTGACCAATCGCTCTGCTCTTGGACAAATATTATGTGCCCCTGATAGGAGTCGAACCTATATTTACGGCTTAGGAGTCCGTAGTTCTATCCGTTGAACTACAGGGGCAGTTTTCCCCACCCCTCCATACTATAATATTTGACTAATCTTAGTCAATAAAATATACTTAAACTAACATAGTTATAAAAAATTTTAATATAAAGTTATGCAAAAGTCACCTATTGTTCAAGCTGTTAAAAAAATAACTCCGGCCGTAGTCAGTATTATTATCAGTAAAAACCTGCCTAAGATTGAGAAATACCACATCCAACCTTTTGATGAGTTTTTAGGTCCTTATGGACCACCCATTACCCAATATCGCCAAAAAGGCAAACAAAAAGTTAATATCGGCGGAGGTAGCGGTTTTCTTGTTTCATCTGAAGGAATCATTATCACCAATCGCCATGTGATTATGTCGCCTAATGTTGACTACACCATTGTTACGTCTGATGAAAAAAAATATCAGGCGGAAATCTTAGCTCGTGACCTAGTTAATGATGTAGCGATTATTAAAGTAAAGAATGCTAAAGGCAAGAAATTTCCAGTTCTAGAATTAGGCAACTCTGACGAAATAGATCTAGGACAAGAAGTAATCGCCATTGGCAATGCCTTAGGCGCCTTCCGTAATACTGTTTCAACTGGAGTTGTTTCAGGATTGAGCCGCTTTATTACTGCCCAAGACGGCATTTCTGGCCGGTCAGCTGAACTAAGGGGCCTGGTTCAAACTGATGCGGCTATTAATCCAGGTAATTCTGGCGGGCCATTGGTCGGTCTTGATGGGAAAGTAATCGCGGTTAATGTAGCTATTGTTTTAGGCGCTCAAAATATTGGTTTTGCTATCCCGATTAATAATGCTAAAAAAGATCTTGATGACTTAAAAAAACACGGACGTATTATTCAGCCCTTCCTAGGAGTCCGTTACATCTTAATTAACAAAAAGCTCCAAGAGTACTTTGCTCAGAAATATGGTATTCGCCTACCAGTTGATCATGGCGCTCTAGTTATCCGCGAACCAGGAGCTGGCGATATAGCGGTTGTCCCAAATAGTCCAGCAGCTAAAGCTGGTTTAATGGAACGCGATATTATCCTAGAATTTAATAAAACAAAAGTTACTGAAAAGAATCCGCTTCAAGAATTGATTCATAAATGCAAACCAAATGATTTGATTAAAATTAAAATTTTAAGAGGAGATAAAATAGGATTAACCACGGTAAAATTGGAAGAGAGAAAATAGATTTGTTAAATAGCAACGACTCTCTGCCTGAGACAAAAACTCCTTGAATTCCATCAGGGAGTTTTTGGTTAAACTTTGTAATCAAAACTAAATATTTGCCCCGGTAATAAGACGAAAAATCAAACTAACCAATGGCATAATTAGACCAAAAGCAAAAAAGATAAACATGAGTAAAAAAAACATTCCGTATTGCTCTAATAACACTCTGACTCGATCATATTTAGACGACAAAAAAGCAAAAAGGACTTTAGAACCATCCAAAGGAGGCAAAGGAACTAAATTGAAAATAGCTAGAAGAATGTTTAAAAAAACAATTAAGCTAAAAATCTGGGCTAAACCACTGCTAATTAAAAATCCCACTGGCGTCAAGCGTAAAGCCAATCCAAAAACCAAAGCAACTAAAAGATTAGCCGATGGACCGGCCACCGCTACCTTAGCTACCCCGTATTTCTGATCACGGAGATTATATGGATTAAAAGGAACTGGCTTAGCCCATCCAAAGATAGCCGACCCGCCAGAAAAGACATATATCATTAAAGGAATGACAAAGGACCCCCAAAAATCTAAATGCTTGATAGGATTAAGGGTTAATCGGCCATAATCTTTAGCGGTTGAATCACCTAAACGAAAAGCCATCCAGCCATGAGCAAATTCATGAATGACTACTGACATTAAAAGAATAGCCAATTGAAAAATTAAAATAATAGAATTCTCCATGAGACTTGATAAATTAAGCTAAATAAGATATGCTATGGGTAAATTATGTCTAAACGTTGCTCTGTTTGCGGTAAAAAGTCAATGATAGCGGTTACCAGGAAGAAGCTTCGCGGTAAGTATAACCCAACTGGTAAAAAAAGAAAATACCCTAATCTTCAATGGGTCCGTCTTAATGATGGCCAACGGGTTAAAGCCTGCGCTAAATGCATTAAAGCAATGAATAAAACTAAGTAACGTGGCGTGGCCTAGTGGTTTAGGCACACGCATGGGGTGCGTGGGATAAAAAACGCCTTAACTGGGCTGTTTTTTTGTTTTTACCCAGCTAAGACGTCTTGACTCATTTCCGCCACTTTTTCTTTTTAAAGCGACTATGTCGAGGCTCACCGCAATTCCAACAATAACCTCGATTCCTCTTGTTCATAACCCTGCATTTCTTACATTCCCATCCATTGCGTTTCCCCAAAGCTTCCTCCTTTCATGTTTGAAATTATTCCTTTATCCCGTCCAGATTAACATCATATAAGATCGCCTCTGGAATCAAGCGATATTTGACAATTTCATTCGGCTTAAACCAAACCCTAATCTCTTTGGCCGCTTCTTGGGGACTGCCAGAAGCATGAACTAAATTTCTAATTGCCCGAGCATCAGTATCAGCTAAGGGATAGGAATCAAGCGTCAAATCGCCTCTAATCGTCCCAACATCAGAAGACAACGGTTCAGTCCCACCGGTAATCTTTCTAACTATTCCTACGGCTTCATTGCCTTGCCAAACCATGGCTATTATTGGCCCCGATGATAAAAATTTCTTTAGTTTTTCTAAAACCCACTTACCGCCTTGGATCGGATTACTAAAAGGAGCTTTTTGCCCTTTTTCCTTATATGATTCAATCGTCTTGCCGCCAACTGATTCCAGCCACCTGTCATCAATTAAATAATGTTTTTCAACTAATTTAGGAGTTGGAATAAAAAATTTCAAGGCAACAAGCTTTAAACCAGTTCGCTCATAGCGTTTAACAATTTCACCTATTAAAGAACGCTGGACACCGTCTGGCTTAATTAGAACCAGACTTTTTTCCTTAGATTTGTGGTTTTTATTCATAATTATCAGTCACTATATCAAATAAAATCCCATCTGTCAAAATTTCAATATCGCCATTCCTGTCTGTCCGATAAGTTAAAACCTCTTTTAACCGTTCTAGAATATCTCCATGAGGATGTTTATAACGATTATCTTGACCAACCGAAATAACTGCTATTTGAGGATTAACTGCTTTGAGAAAATTATAACTGGTAGAACTCTTACTGCCATGATGAGCTATTTTTAGAATATCTGATTCTAATAATTGGTTCTGGCTAACCAAGCGCTGTTCAACTTCCTTCTCAATATCGCCCGTTAAAAGAAATTCTGATTGATTATATACCAAACGGACAACCACCGAACTGTTATTAACATTTTGAGCTAATGATTGGATTAAAGATTGATCAGGCCAAAGAATTTCTAAAACTACACCTGATTCTAAAATAATTCTCTGTCCAGCCTGAGCTATAGTCAAAGGTATATTCTTCTCCTTAATTATATTCCGCCATTTTTGATAAGTTGCGGTTTTTTCTTCAGCGCCGCTGGTCATGATATGCCCAACCTCGTAATAATTAAGCGTTTCTATCAATCCGGCAACATGGTCAGCATGAGGATGAGTTAAAATAACTAAATCAATTCTCCTATCATAAAAATGCATAGTCTGACTTAGTTTTTCCAAAATACTTTTATCTGGTCCGCCGTCAATCAAAACCTGTCGACCGCTGGGCGTCTCAATAAAAATACTGTCTCCTTGACC
>NYYU01000052.1 GCA_002685955.1 Parcubacteria group bacterium
ATCCCAGATCTGTAGCGCTCCCAGAAAGATGCCCATGATCCCCTCATGATGAAGTTGGTTGGCCTGAAAGCTTTGGGATGAGATCCCAAAGCCACTTCCCAGATCCAAAACATTCCAGGCCTGGGGAACTCTGGATACTGGACGTCTTTGGTCTGTTCGAGCAGCTCTCTCCAAGCATCACCATACTGTCCACCGCCTTCCACTTTTACTGCAACACCATCCTTGAAGTCGACTTTGATATGTGGGAATGGCCTTCCAACATGACTTGTTGTCCCACACAAGACACCATTGTCGTCGGCTTTGTCCAGAATGGGTGGCACAGGATGAGTGAATAGATGTCCCATCCTTGGATCCTTAGCGAAACCGTAGGCATCAGGCCTATCGTAGTATTCTTCAAACAGAGTAAAAGTTAGGTCGGTGCCTTCAGGATCGGTGAGCCTAACCTTTCCACCTCTGCCTTTGTTCCAGATCATATCCCATGTCACCTTATTGATCAATTCATTGAGTTCTGATGGGAAAGTAGTAGTTTCTGACGCGAAGACCTCGACACTGGGCCAGGGAATTCCAGCGTGCCTCTTTACGGTCTTCGCCGAGGGGCCTCCGTTACCTTGGATTAGAAGATCATAATTCATCTTACCTGCCAAGTCATAGATCCAGGGGACCAGCATCCGGCTAACGATCTCAGGTTCTGGTCGTCCAGGTCCTCCGATGAAGAATCTGATCTCATCTAATTCTTCGACCTCGCGATCTTTTCCCTTGTCTAACAGCAATCGATCTACTGTGGCATTCTTCTCCTGCAGAGCCTGTTGTATCTGAGTTACGATCCGAGGATCGATTAGACTCTCTGCGGCCAGTAGAACTCGATCGCCGGGTTTGGTATTTCCATAAGCACTGAATCCCACTTTATTGCTCTTGTACTCTTTGGCATTGACCAAATATCTGGCGTAGTACGCGAGCTCTTCGTCGGTAGCCTCTTGTTTCACCCTTGGATAACGTGCTTCCGGGTAGTCCATCTCTTGAGAGATTTTGGATGGATCTATATAATGATGATTGGTTATTGATGTAATTTTATAACTAAGGAGATATCGCATTGAAAATTAGTCCAATGTTTGAAAGGAAGGTCTTTCTTCTACGTCAGAAAATACTTACTGTCGGAGACAAATACGATATTATGGATCAAGATGGTGGTATTATTGGAAAGGCAAAAGTAAAGTTCCTATCGTTGAGTCCAAAGATAACGGTCTTCGACAATTCTGACCATGAAGTGCTTAGGATTGATGGGAACCTCATGAGAACAAAGTTCAACGTAATTGGACAAAACGGGACAAGTGTTTGTCTGATCACAAGACGATTGATTGCGATTAGGCCATCACTAGAAGTAGAGGACTCGGACGGTCAAACGATGTTTAAAGGAACCGGCGACTTCACCAGACATGATTTTAGTCTTAAAGACAAGAACGATGTGACAGTTGTGAAAGTTCATGAGAAATGGCTGTCGATCACAGATTCCTATGCTGCGGAATTGACTGGTGAAGTCGATCCAAGAATAGCTCTTTCATTTGTCCTTGCTGTCGATCAGGCATACAAAAAGGGAAGGCGAAGGTAGAGCACTGCGTTTAGCAAGAAAATAATCCTCTTCCATAATTGATTCTTGTAGCTAGCTGAACAAGATGATGTCTTTAATGGTAGGACTCAGTCTAGAAACAATAAATAATTAATCTCTCTTCCATGAATTGTCTTTGTCGCGTAATTCTTCTAGTGTCGAAAACCTCAATACCTTCTGTTCGTTTCACTGTGGTAACTTTCCATGTAGCTTTCAAGCCGTGGTTAGTAATGGCCGCGTAGAACGACTCAATGTACATCCAAAGATGACAGTGGCACCTTGTCACAAGGGGTTCAAGAACGTAGATCTACTGTATCACAATGATCGCTTAAGGACACCTCTAGTAAGGGTCGGAGAAAGGGGAGAAGGCAAGTGGAAGACTGCATCATGGGATGATGCTCTGGCACTTGTCGCCAAGAGGTTGACAGAAGTCAAAGAAAGGTACGGGAATGATTCTATACTGTACTACAACTACGAAGGTAGTCATTCTATACCTGATGGTACTGAGGGTTCCCGTCTGACTATCGAGAGACTATTCAGTCTCTTCGGTGGATGTATTGTAGCCAAGAATCGCGGAAGTCTTTGCGCTGCTGCTGCCAAGGCAGGAGAGCATTCAATTCTCGCCACTAGCTCTATAGCTACGATCCCTGAGCCAGACTGTAAGTTGATGGTGATCTGGGGTCACAATCCTTTGGAAACTGGAATTAGGAATGACGGACGTTCTTCCTTGAAGGCCAAAGAGAATGGTTGCAAATTTGTAGCGGTGGATCCAGTCTTTACCACAACTGCTCGTCTCCTTGGAGCACAACATGTTAAGGTCAGACCCTGGACTGATACTGTACTCGCCCTTGCCCTAACCAAGATTATAATCGAGAACCGCTGGTTCGACAGCGACTACGTCATCAATAGCACCAACGCCCCCTTTCTAGTGGATTCAGAGAAAGGATTGCTGGCGAAATCTGATGATGGTCAGTACCTGGTATGGGACTCGAGATCTAACCTCCCTGCGCCGGCTAATTCATCTGATGTGATTCCCACTCTCGATCCAGCTGAAAAAATAGTATCAAGAGAGGGTAGACAATACAAGACCGTTTGGCAGATAGTTGAAGATAATGCTAGCAAGTGGACTCCAGAGAAAGCTGCGACGGTTACAGGAGTTACCTCGAGTGAAATTGAGGAGCTGGCTCGACTTCTAGGAAACACCAAGCCCTCTAAGATCCATTATGGCGGCTCCCCAGGACTAAACCGTGGCCCTGGAGGGGAGGACGCTGTCTTTGCGCTTGTTTCGCTTAACGCTATTCTCGGATCCCTAGTTGGACGGTATGTTCCTAGTTCTATCCTAGATCTGGGCCTCTTTAGGATGGCAAATGAGATATATTCCGTCCAAAACCCGGTTTCAAAAACAGTTCCCATAGGCGTCGTAGCAGAAGCCATACTAAATCCAGCATCGTTTGAAACAAACATCAAGGCCATGTACGTGAGCTTCGGTAATCCGATGGCTCAGAACCCTAACGCGAACAAGACCGCTAAAGCTATTCGTGGCCTTGAATTCATTGCCGTGGTCGACATGTTCATGACCGATACCGCTCGGTTCGCGGATGTAGTACTTCCTGCATGTACTCCTCTAGAACGATGTAGCATAATTGAAGGCAGTGACGTGGGCTTCAGGTGGCATAACAAGGTGTCATTTTTGCGGCCGAGACCGCTTATCTTCTACAGAGACAGGGTCGTATCTCCAATGTACGAAAGTAAGGACGACTTTGAGATTACTACTCTCTTGGCTAGGAAACTTGGATTTGCAAATGAGTTTCCATGGGAGAGTTCGGAGGAGTGGATCGAGGAGTTTCTAAGTAAGCTGGGTGAAAATCAACGTACCAGGGACACTTATCCATGGTTGCAAGATCTCAATATGGAGACCTTGAGAAAGGAGGGACTGATTACACTTGAGGTTCCGTACGCCGAAATTGTAAAGGATTATCCCACGCCTTCGGGAAGAGTGGAGCTTTACAGCGAAGAACTCTTCAAAGCCGGTGATGATCCACTTCCCAATTTGCGAGAGCCGCCTGAAGGACTAAGTATGGATGATCTCGTAGGCATCAAATATCCATTGCAGATGGTTACCCCTAACCTTCTACTCCGTGCCCATTCAACTTTCGGTAACGTCAAGGGATTGGACAAATCACCAATCCTCATCAACTGTAATGATGCCTCTGCCAGAGGAATAAAGCATAATGATGAGGTAATGGTCTTTAACGAAAGAGGTAGCATCAAAGTAATAGCCGAAGTGACTGAGGGAGTTCGGGAAGGCGTAGTGAGTCATCCAAATGGACTTTGGCTTGAAAACGGCTCTCCAAGTCTACTTACTGGGGATTATTTGACAGGTTATGGTGAAAACGCCGCCTACAATGCTAGCAGAGTGCAAGTGGCGCTAGCATAAGAAGGCCTAGAATAGAATATATTTAGGAAAGCCACCGGTAAGTCGATAACCTGAGACGTTGTGAAACTGGAAAAGCTTGACCATGTCAGGTTGAGGGAACAATGGCCTGATGAGTCAAAGGACTTTACACCGTGGATTGCGAGTAATGAAGGTCTAGAACTGCTTGGTAAAAAGTTAGAAATGGAGTTGGAACTGTGTGATACAGAGGTTTCAGTCGGAAACTACCGTGCAGATATCGTTGCTAAGGATACCTCGAATGATCAATACGTGGTTGTAGAAAATCAACTGTCCCCTACAGATCATGACCATATTGGAAAACTGTTTACTTATGCTGCCTCGTTGGGTGCTACTACGCTAGTTTGGATTGCGGAAACAATGAGGGAAGAACACCGGAAAGCCATAGATTGGTTTAATGAAACGTCAACAGGGGTTAATTTTTTTGGTATCGAGTTTGAATTATTGCGAATCAGGGATTCGATAGCACCGTACCTGAATATTGTCAGCAAACCGAACGAATGGTCAAGAACAGTGCGGGCCGGGAGAAATATGACAACAATGGATTTTCTTAAACTAGAATTTTGGACTGCGTTCAATGAGTATATTAAATCAGATGGCATAAGAATCAATCAAACGAAACCGACTGCAAAACACTGGCATAATATTTCAATAGGGAACGCAAACATTCACTTAGTCCTGAGACTAAGAACTGTCCAGAAAGATCTCAGTTGTGAGATGTACATAGCAACTGAAAACGCGAAAGAAGTATTCAACAATCTGAATACCCATATGGAAGAGATTAATTCAAAATTTGGATGTAAACTCGATTGGATGCCATTGCCAAAGAGAAAAGCTAGTAGGATTGTAAAACGGGGAACAATTGATCCCAATGATAAGGAAAATTGGCCAGATTGTTTCAAGTGGTACTCTGAGTCAGTGACTCAGTTTAGAGAAATAATGGTGCCGTTATTATGATTTGAATGGAGATTAATCCTGTGATGTGTGGGCAGGGAGGAATCCAATCGGAGGAGATATGGTAGATTCTGACAGGATGCGCGAGATTATGGAGGGGATAATCCTGAAAACTATCCCTCCAATAGTCGATACTCCCGAAGAAGCCGACTTTCGTAAAAGGATAGAAAAGTCTGTTCAAGAAAGGAACAGATGCCATGGGGGCAAATGTAAGGAATCTTGGGTACCTGTCTTTCACCTAGTAATTATTTTCAGTGAAACGATTGCGAATATATGTCGCTACGGCTGTATGTGACCTCTCCCTCGTGGAAGTAAATTAGCGACAATGCCGCCATTCTGAGATCTGTTTGTTCCTCCATGAATCTCTAGAATCTAGTTACTATGAGCACAGCTCCGATCACTACCATTAGTGATGATATTATTGTCCTCATGGTGACCTTTTCGTACTGATCAAGAAAGACCCTTGTGAAAAAGAGGGCGAACAAGGTGGTCATGTTGATGAGTGGCACGACGACGACAACATCTGTAAGGTTCAAGGCCGCGTAGTTGAACAGAAGGGCCAAGGAGGAGGCAAGTCCTGCTGCTAAGAACCAGAGGCGCGACCGACCTGTGGCGTTATTATGCGTCTTGGTGGCCTTGCCGTACACCGAAAAGGAAAACAGAGCTATTGAAACCCCAATGGCAGCTCCAAAGGAAGGAGATTCAATCTCTAGTAGACCCATCCTGCGGAAATTCTCGGAAAATCCGTAGAACATGGCCGCACCTAAAGAAAGGATGACTCCTAGTCTGCTCATCTTCCATTCACCCTCAGACAAGAGAATTACTCCTAGAACGATCAACACTGTTGCTCCGCCTATCATGGCGGTAAACTCTTCACCTCTTGCGATAGCGTAAGTTGCTGCGAACAGCGGAGCTGAGGCTACTAAAGGAGAAGAGCCCGCTACGCCCAATCTTTCTAAGGCCAAGAATCTGATCATTCGGCCAAGTGTGGCCGCTAATAGTCCAGCAATTGCCAGGAATACGATACCCGATAATCCGATTTGTTCAGGGTCTGTGAAAAGAAGGGCAAGTGGCCAAAGTACTACAAAGTTGACAATTGTGGAAATATATGCTGCTGAGAACGCAGTTCCTCCAAGCAATCCTTTCCTTACCAGAATGTTTGTGAGGGCCCAAAGTACGGCAGACGAAATTGCAAAAAGTTCGCCGTACATTTACCTGAGCCCCTTTTCCCTACTTCTTTAGAATTGTGAATTTTCTCGGTATTCGAAATGCTTTATTCCGTTTGTACATTCTCTGATCATGGGTTGATTATAAAGAACCCTGCAGGCAAGATCATCAAGTGCAACGAATGCGGAAAGACAATTGATGCAGACGAGAGGTATGTCCTCCCACCCATATCATTTCACAAACTCTGCATGACCTGTGCTGTAGAAAAGATACCTGTTCACCTGCGTTTAATGCAGAATGACCTGGACGTTGCGAAAAAGGAGCTAGAATAACAGAGCTAGTAGACGTAAGGGGATAGCTATCTATTTCAGAAAACCAGGACCTTACATGTTGATGAAGACACTGAAAATGTTACGATATGTTGTTCTTTAGACACCTATGTGGGCAGCTAACTTTCTCAATGAGTAAGCTGAAGGGATATATGGTCTAAACTTCTGAAAATATCAATTGGCTCAGGCGTATGACTCTTCGACCCAGAAGCGGATAGTGCTGAAGATTGGAGGAATGCACTGCGCGGGTTGTGCAGTATCGATACAGAAGTACGTTTCTGGATTGAACGGAGTGACGACAGCTAATGTCAGCTACGCTTCTACGCGAGCTACTGTTGAATTTAATCCCAATGAAGTTACCCTTGGTTCCATTGAGAAAGCTATCGAAGAAGTCGGTTACCGAATTGTTTACGAGAACGTCTCCCTCAGAGTTAGAGGATTAAGTGACGCCTCTGACGGTAACCTCATCGAACGTCAGCTGAAGAATCTTGAAGGAGTAAAGGAAGTTCTCGTCAACTTCGGGACCCAAAGCGTCCTTGCCGAGTATAACCCTGCACTGATCTCTCTTGTAGACCTTCGAACCACTGTGTCAAAGCTGGGATTTGAGATTCTGAGCGAGGAGCTTGCCGCAGGAGAGGAAGCATTGGAATCTCAGAAACTCAAGCGACTTGTCGTTCTAGGAGCAATCTTTACCACTCCTGTCATGATTTGGGGGATGTTAGCTCACTTCTTTCCATGGATTCCTCTGGCGCTTACTCCTGCTAGTGCAATCATGACTTTTGTAGCCGCGACGGTGGTGCAATTTATTGTTGGCAGTCGATTCTACGTCGGCGCTTGGAAAACTGCAAAGATGAAATCGGCTAACATGGACACTCTGGTTGTCTTGGGGACAAGTGCAGCCTATTTTTACAGTCTTGCGAACACTTTCCCATGGCCCGAATGGGGCAGTATCTACTATGATGCTGCTGCAGTAGTAATAACTCTAGTATTGACAGGTAAATATCTGGAGAACAAGGCCAAAGGAAAGACGACGGCTTCCATACGGAAACTGCTGGAATTGCAGCCAAAGCGAGCTCGACTTTTCCGAAGTGGAGAGGAGGTAGAGGTTCCGGTCGAAGCCATGACTGCTGGCGACTTGATTCTTGTCCGGCCTGGAGAGAAGATCGCCACTGATGGCATGGTTGAAGATGGATATTCTGCCGTAGATGAATCCATGATTAGCGGAGAATCCATACCACTAGAGAAGAAGCCGGGCGATGAAGTCTTCGGTGGGACAGTTAATCGCGAAGGCGTCCTGAAAGTAAAGGCCACGAAGATAGGGAGTGATACCTTCATCTCGCAAGTAGTCAGACTAGTCGAGGAAGCTATGGGACGGAAGCCGCCAATCCAGCGGCTCGTGGACAAGTTCGCGGGGTACTTTGCTTTCATAGTTATCGCGATTTCAGTGGTTACCTTTCTCGTATGGTTCTTCGGATTCTCACCGGGCCAAACAGCTAGGGCCTTGATTCCAGCAGTGGCAGTTCTGGTAGTAGCATGTCCGTGCTCTCTCGGTTTGGCAACACCTACCGCTGTCAGTACGGGCATGGGAAAGGGTGCACAATATGGAGTCATCTTCAAGAGCGGTGAAGCCTTGGAGCGAACGAAAAAAGTGGACATGATAGTCTTCGACAAGACTGGAACCCTCACTCAAGGACGGCCGGATGTCACCGATATAGTGGCATTAAATCAGAAGACATGCGATCAGCCAGGCTTTGGCGAAGCAGAGAAGACAGTCCTCAAACTTGCAGCTGTGGCTGAGCGAAACTCGGAACACCCGCTAGCTCGGTCTCTTATGAAGAAAGCTTCAGAGCTAGCTATTGTAGTAGATGAGGCCAGCAGTTTCAAGGCAGTTCCAGGTAGGGGAGTCAAAGCTGTCTACAAGGGGAAGGATCTCCTTGTGGGTAGTGTCCGTCTTTTGAAGGAAAAAGGAATTGACGTCTCGTTAGCTGACGAGGAAATCTCTCGACTACAAGAAGAGGGACAAACAACAGTCATCGTTGCATACGGCAAAAAGCTGATCGGGGTGGTGGGTTTTATGGATACACCAAAGACTGATGCCGAAAAAACTCTTTCATCTCTCGAAAGAATGGGAATTGAGGTGCTTATGCTTACGGGAGACAATGAGCGGACAGCCAATGCCGTCGCGAAGATACTCCATATAGATTGGGTCTTGGCGAATGTACTTCCTGGCGAGAAAGCTGCTAAGGTGAAGCAGCTACAAGATGAAGGAAAGGTGGTGGCTATGGTGGGAGACGGTGTTAATGACGCTCCAGCTCTTACCCAGGCTGACGTGGGATTCGCCATTGGTAGCGGCACGGATATTGCCATTGAAGCTGGAAGTGTTGTTCTAGTAAGGGATGATCTACAAGACGTAGTTGTTGCTCTTGAAACTGGCCGAAAGACAATGAGCAAGATTAGGCAAAACCTCTTCTGGGCCTTCGTCTACAACATACTGCTCATTCCTTCGGCAGCTGCGGGTCTTCTCTTCCCTACGACTGCGGCGTTGGCTATGGCTTTGAGCTCTGTTTCTGTAACCAGCAGCTCTCTCTTAATGAGGAGATGGAAGCCTTCCGGGAAGGCATAATGTCCATGGAGAGAATTGGTGAAGTATATGCCTGGAGATCCTGTATGCTGGATGAATGTAGTGTCTCAGAGGAGGGGCCATCGGGGCTGGGCATAGCCTATCAAGCCCGATCTACGGGCGATCTCTTCTGCCGTCTCTTGAGCCTTCTCTAATATATCCTCTTCATCGATGGTTACAGTCTTCCCTTTCTCTAGGACTACCTTGCCCTCTATGATCACGGTATCCGCGCTATGGCCGCAGGCGGAACCGACCAGGTTGGATACTGGATTCAATACCGGGACCCACTCAGGTCTCTTGACGTTGAAGATTGTTATGTCGGCCTTCTTGCCTACCTCTAGAGATCCTATTTCGTCCTCCATAAGGAGCGCCTTAGCACCATTAATCGTGGCCATCTCTAAGATTGTCTCAGGGGGATAGATGGTGGGATCCTCCCTGATGTCCTTGTGGGCCTTCACGGCATTCATGAGCTTCGGCATGTCTAAGGGGCTGCCGTGGGCGTGATCGTGTCCTAAGCAGACGGTTATTCCCATTTTCTCCATTTCAACGAAGCTACCATGGAGTGTCCCTACAGCTCTGTGGAAGCCAGCTATAGGGCAGTGGACTACCTTGACATCGTTCCTCTTCAAGGCCTCCAACTCTTGTTCGTTAACCCAATTTGCATGGATAATGAGCAGATTTGGGCCCAAGATGCCCATTTCCTCATATCTTTCAAGTGGTCTCTTTCCCTCGAAGATCTCCTTGTGCGCCCGGATCGATTGTTGCGATGTGGCCATATGGGACTGTATGCCAGTTCCATATCGATCAGCTAGCTCCTTTATTCGCTTCGCCAGCTCGTTCGATGTAGAGCGTTCAGTGCGCAAGGAGAACCAAGTCTTAATTCTGCTCTCAGCGGCTCTATCATATCTCCTGACGAACTCCTCACCTTCTTTCACGGCCTTATCCGTGGATTCTCTTAGGGCCTCCGGTGCCTTCGTCGCCGGGGTGGAGAGATCAATCAGAGATCTCGCCAATATGGCTCTCATCCCTGTCTGATCGACAGCTTCTACTACCTTCTCCATGTGGTAGCCCCCAGGATCTGCGAAACAGGTGGTCCCGCTCTTGATGGCTTCCAGGCAACACGCTACCGCTGATAAGTGGACATCTTCTTCGGTGAGGCTCGCCTCGAAGGGCCACATCCTACCATGAACGGCCGTATGTTGGTAGATATCATCGGTTAGCCCTCTCATGAGTTGCTGATTGGTGTGGCAGTGGCCGTCTATCAGCCCAGGCAAAACTACACCATCCTTAGCTTCGACGGAGAACTCCATCGAGGGGTAGTCCTTCAATACCTCATCGGTTTTACCTACGGCTACTATTCTGTCTCCTTCACAGGCTACGGCCCCATCCCTTAGAATCCTTCTAGTCTTATCGAGGGTTATGAGAAAGCGAGCGTGCTTGACTATGATGCCCATTAACGAAGAGAGCCGATACTGATGTTACTTAATATTTTTTCTTACCTGATGCTAAGCCTTCTAGCTATGTGCAATCTTCAGCGAGTCACGGGTTCCACTGTTGAAATTCCTTCGTTCTTCGTTACCGCGAAGACTTGTCCGGCAAAACTCTCTAGATCTCTCTCATGTGAGACTATGATGACCTGTGGGCATTGAATTTCTATGAAAATATCTCTGACTTTCTCTAGCTGTTCTCTGCTGAAGCCGTCAGTGGGTTCATCGAGGATCAGTAGATTTGAATCCATTGATCCAGTTGTCTTCCTTACGAGAATGTTCAAGGCCAACCTATACGCAAGGGCTACGCTAGTCCTCTCGCCGCCGCTCAAGTAATCCAGATTCATCTCCCACCCATCTTGTTCGATCAAAGGAGTAAAATCGTCGTCTATCCTGGCGTCCTTCGTCTCATCCTCTACTAGCGACGCAAAGAACCTCTGAAAATGTTCATTGAATTCCTGTTGGTAAGAACTCATCACATGTTTCTCTATACTGTCCAGAGCTTTCGCAAAGTAATCGTCAAGCCAAATCTTGTACTCTGACAGAACGTTCGCTCTATTGAGCTGTGACTGTTTATTCGCGATCTCTTCTTTCAACTCTACAATATTCTTCTTGTTACTCCTTATTTCTCCTGAAAGAGCGTCAGCGGAACGTCTTTTATTTTCCAGTTCTTCTTCCACTTGTTTCTTCTCATCTTGAAGCGGTTCCAACCGTGCTGAAACGCCTGCTAGTTCTTTCTGTTCTTCCAGCGCTTTGTTTAGTTTGTCTTGCTTATCCTTCTTCTCGGGTTGAAGCTCCTCGGTCTTCTCTTTTTCTCTCTGTATTGTTTCATTGTAGAGTGTTATTCGCTCTTTATACTCCGAGAGTTTCTCTATGGACCGATTATACTCTTTTAGTGCCTCACTGAGCTGTTCGATTGCCTCGAGCTTTTGCTCATAGCTGTCTACTTCTTGCTTAGTCCTACTCCAGTCTTCCTTCTTCTGATTAAGTTTGGCGGTGAACTCTTGGGCATCTACTTGTGTTTCACAGGTGGGACAAACACCTTCTTGGTGTATGTGTTCAAAGTCTCTTAACTTCGCAAGTTTTGTTGCGACGTCGTCCCGAAGCCTCTTGGAATCTTTTCTAAGCAATTCCATCTCCTCTGATATAGCTGCTTCCGGCTTTTCTGTAGGCTTCTCAAGACTTGGGAGCTGTTCTATCTTAGCTTGCCACTCGTCGAGGTTCTGATGGGCTTTGAAAGCGCGTTCTTCAGCTTCTCCCATCTCCTTTTCCAGTCTTGAGATCTGGTCTTCCAGCTCCGGGATCAGTAACTTGTTTTGACTTAGTTTTCCTTCTTGATCGCGGAGGGATGAAAGCTCATCATCCAGCGCTCTAATCCGTTCGCCCAATAATTTGGCTTCTTCTCCTAGTCTTCTTTCATCTTCAGTATCTTTAGCTATTTGCCTTTCATTCTTCTCTAGCTGAGCGTTCTTTGTTTCCAGATCGGATGACTGACCTCCGAGTTCTGTAGCCTTTGACTTCAGGGAATTGGCAAGAGAAATTGAGTTATCTCTAGCTGTTTTGTACTCCTCTACTCGGAGTGCCTTTCTGAGTGTCTCTAATCTCTTGTCTGCTGCCTTCCCCAGTATTTCCTTCATGTCTTCCTGAGGTGTGTAAACAGCGTAGCGGAAAATCTGACTGTGAGCCCTTGTAGCTTGCGGTTCGTTGAATTTTAGAATCTTGAGGACTTTGATCTTCAGCTCTGATGCAGAGAGAGGGATGACTCCATCTGGTCCCTTTAGAGACCCGCCGCCTTGTTGGATAGATGGGCCCTTGCGCTCGAGGGATCTATTTACGATATATTCCTCTCCAGCTACATCAAAGATGAGACTAACTGCCCCTGAGGATTCCTTTGCACGTAACAAGGACGGAGCTGTTGCTGAACCAAGACCGAATAGCGCGAACTCGAGTGCCATTAGAATTGTAGACTTTCCCGACCCGATATCACCCTCGAAGAGCGTGAGGCCTTGGGGGAAGTTGATGGTAGACTCCTTGTAGCTCCGTATGTTCTGAAGCGTCAGTGATTTTATTATCAACCGTCGATCACTTTCTTTGCTCCGAGGACCTCGAGGGCATGTTCTCTGAGACGTCTTTCATAGCTTTCTTTGGTTTCGTTTTCTTGTTTCCCTACTCTTAGAATTTCTAGCAGTTCGTTGGAGATTCTAAGTCCGGATTCATTCTGAAGAGCTTCTACACTAACCTTTACTTCTCCAATATTCTCCTTGAAGATACGACTCTCAATGGCAGTCGATTCTTCTCCCGCAGTCGCGATGGCCGTATACTCCTTGGATTTGAGGCCGTGTTTGTTGAGATGAATGTCGATGGCTCCCCTC
>NYYU01000053.1 GCA_002685955.1 Parcubacteria group bacterium
CTTATTTTTGTTGAAGAATTAAATGTTGAAGGCAAGAAAAAAGCTTCAATGATGAACACAATTAAGCACCCAATTTCTTCTGATAGACATCGCATAAATAAAAAAATGGTGCCGGAATACGAACACTATTGTCCGACACATTGGTTCAGCAATTCAAATTTTAGACAACCAATTTATTTGGAGGAAACGGATAGAAGATTCTATCTTTACTGGTCGCATGCAAAAAGATGGGACAGGGACTATACAAAAAAGATGTTGGCCTTTGCTCGCAATTCCGAAAATTTAGAAGGCATTAGATACTACTATGAACATTACGACCTAAAAGGATTTGATACTTCTCATCCAAGAATGACTGGCTACAAACAATCATTAATTATGCACCATGAAAAAAATATATGTACATATCTCGATGATCATTGGGAGAAGAAAACAGGACCCTGGAAGAATGTTAAAGACGACAAACTGAACGACCTGATTAATACAGAGGATATAAAAAAATATATTAAATCCGACAATGAAGTCCCGGTTGACGAATATTACAACAATGGAGTTATTTTTGACTGGGCCATATCTCGGGGTGGTACGGCATTGCCGAAAAAAAGTTATAGATGTTGCGATGGCAAGAAACGAAATTTAATTGCCATGCGAAACTATCAAAAGTGGTCAAAAGCAAGTGAAGGTGAAATCAAAAATTATTATGTCATACCAAAATTTCCATATTAACGATGACACAAAAGAAGCTATTAGGCATGATTGGCGATTTGATTGATATGCTTAAAAAGAAGGAACATGAGATTGATTATCTCAAGTCTAATCAATCTATTGAAATGTTTCCACGACGCAGGAATCAGGGACCACTGACCTTTGGCCATGGATATGATCGGCAAAATGCCGATGTGCCGACCCCTAAAAACAGAAGTAAAAAAACGGCACTCTCCTCACATAAAAAGAAGAATAAAAATTAAATAATTTAAAATTACATATCGGCATATCGGCACGACCAATTAACATTGATTTCATTCGACAAAAGATGCCGACCTATGCCGACCCACTTTTAATGTGATTAGAGTGATAGGTAATGTCGGCGCAACAGATCGAAAAAAAGCAGATCAGATAAATCAATGCACAAAAGATTCAAAATAAGTTTTAATGTTACTTCAAAGTGATATTTAACCCTGATTGGCGCGCGATCAATTTTCCATGGTCCATGGTCCGAGAATAAAAATACCGGTCGCCATGATTCATGGTCCACGGGTCTTGCAATAAAATTTTTAATGGATTATATAATTCTTTAATAATACTAATTTTTCAGCAAAAAATTATATCAAGGGGCGATATTCTCGGCAGACGGATATTGTCCCTTTTTATTTATCCAGCCACAGGTTTTATGATGCTTGGTTAACTAATAAGGGAAGATCTATTTACAATTATCTTTATATACCACCAACCTTTATCACTGACTATTTTGATATAAATTTTTGAATTGCTTCAGCAACTTTTCTGTAACCTTCTACATTGTAATGTAAGTCTAGTTCAAATGGAAATAATTTTAGAGGATTAGCTTCTTTTTCAAAAACTTCTTTATGAATATCAATAAATGGAATGTTTAATTCTTCAACGATTTGTTTTACTTGATTATATAAATTATTATTATAACTAGTTTTATATCGTTGATACTCAGGCAAATAAACAAAGTAGAAATTTGAATTGTTTTTAGTTGATAATTCCTTAGCAAGTTTTAAAATTTCTTTAAATTGAGGCTGAAGTTGAGGTTGAGGTTGAGGTTGAGGTTGAAGTTGAATTTGACGTAATATATTTCTTAAATTAAGGATTTTAATAAATTTTAATAATTTAAAATTTAAACTGTCTCTTTCCTTTTTTTTTTCCTTTCTTCCTTCGATTTTTTGAATTGCTAATTCATCAATTTGATTTTGTTTAGATATTAAGTTTTGAGAAAACTTTAAATCTTTTAAATAAGAATTTAAGATTTCAGAATTTAATTCGTTATCTAATTCACTAATATCATCACCTTCATAATATACCCATAACACATTTTTAACATTTGGTTTTAGATATTCTCTTAAAGTGGCATATTCAATTAAAGGTCCATTCCTATCATATGCCAAATTTAAAACTGATCTTTTCGATAAAATTCTCAAAACCGAAGCAATATCATCTGGTCGGTTAACACAATCACCGTATGCATAAGTGTCACCTATTAAAAGATGCTCTATTTCTTTTTTATCCCATTCAGTATCAGGATTATTAAATCCATATCTATCAGTTTGATAAATGGAATAATATCCATTTACATTACAATTAATAGTATTAGAATTTGATATTCCAGATAATGGAAATAGTTTATTTTGTTGATTAAGATAAAAACGTGGTGATACATCAGCTGCAATATTCTCATCTTCTTTTTTTAAATCATTATAAATTTCAGATCGTGTTCTGATATCATAATTTTTTCCTGTCTGTTGTTTATAAAGTTTAACTCTTTTATGTAATTGCCGCTCCGCCCAAAAAACCTTCCCTATTTTATTAAAAATTAAATACGCTTCAAGAGCATATAAAGAAAAAACAAAACTTATTGATGTTATAATTAGATAAATTTTTATTTTTTCACTAATATAAAAAGTAATTATTGAAAATAAAATTAGAACACTGGAGATAAGATAGTAGATAAAATAATAATCTCTTATTGTTCCATTCCAATGAATTTCAGATCTATAAAAAAAATAAACTAATAAAAATATTGAAATGATTAAACAAACAGGAGAAAATAGTTTTTTTATTAAAATCATTTATTTAACTATTAACAAATTTTGACGACGTTTGAATGTTTTGTAATAATTAAAATTATTACTGTATTTATATATTATTTATGTTTGTCGTTGAAAATTGTGATCTTCTGCGTTAGCACCATACTTGTATTCAAACCTTTTAGGATCTCTGTCTTTTAATAAAAGATTGGCTTTTATATTGGTTTCGTTGACAAATTTTTCAAACTCGTCGGGTCCAGCAAAACCATCAACTTTAATTAACGATGATCGATGAGACATGTCATCCATGCTTCTACTATTCCACCACAGATTTTCTTTTATAACTTTACGATATATTGGAGTACCAGGTAGAGGACTTAGTATAGCAAAAGAAAAACTATCAGCTCCACTATTCATTGCAAAATCAATTGTTTTCTTCATTTCTTCGTATGTCTCACCTGGATAACCTAAAATCCAAAACGTATGAGCAAGCATTCCTGCTTTTTTTGCATTTTCTATGGCTGGATATACTGCTTCTAGTTCTAATCTTTTATTAATTAAGTTATTTAAAACTCTTTGCACACCACTTTCACAAGCGAGAGTTATTTGATAACAGCCAGAGTCGGACATCTTTTTATACATATCCAACTGATCTTTTAAATGATAATTAACTTTTGTTCCATTTGGGGTACACCATGGAATGCCTAATTTTTCTAGCTCTGTGCACAATGAATAAAGGTTTTTTTTGTGAGCAGTCAACGTATCATCAAGAAATTGTATTTCACCAATTTTATAATCTCTTGTATCATTAATGATTTCATTCATAATATGTTCACTCGATCTCCATCTAACTTTTGTACCCCACATTTGCGGGGTCGTACAAAATGTACATTTTTCTGGGCAACCTCTTGAACATTGAACGCTCAAAACTCTGTTTGATCTCGCTTTTGCGGACTGAAAAGCGCCTATTTTAAAATAACCCTCCATATTAACCAAGTGTCTTGCTGGCCTAGGTAATAAATTTAAATTGTGCTTCTCAAGTTTAGAGTTTATGAAATATCTTTTCTGACCTATTTTTCTGACCAGACCAGACACTTTGTTAATATCACCATCATTAATTATTGCCTCAACTAATTTAACCATAGGCATTTCTCCTTCACCCTTTATAGCAAAATCAATATTTTCATTTTCAAGATCTTCTATTTTACCAGGTAAATTAGAATTTTTATCTATTAATGAAAAGTTATAATCAATTACAGAATTTGAAATATGATTCCCACCCAAAACTACTTTGATATTTTTATTCACTTTTTTTGCCAATCTAGCAATATTATGTGCTGAGTCTAAAAAGTTTGAAAATAAAACTGATATAGCAACTACATCCGGAAAAAAGTTACTTATAACTTTTTCAATATCTTCATCAGATTGACCTATCTGTACTTTATTTTTTTTTGGATCAATTAATTTTTTATTATTCCACCCTTCTAATCCCGTATCATGGATTTTTACAACATGTCCACAATCCTCGAGCATTTGACCTATAAGCATTAAACCCAATGACGGTTGTACTCTATTTATACCATCATTCATGCCTTTCAGATTTGGGCTAATTAGTAAAACTCTAGCTTTTTTCATAATTTCTTAATTGGCTTTCAGCATGATAGTTTTTAAATGTAGTTTATTCAATCTTAAATTATGAGACTATTTGATGATTATTAATCTCAAAAATGAAACAGCTACAAATTGTCCTCGCAATCTTAATAAGTTTGTTTAATAAATTTCTTATTTATTTTAACTAAATTCCCGATGATCACATATTAAATTATTAATTTCCTCGTCAAATCTTTTTTTTGATTGACCTAAATATTTTATATCTTTTTTTATTTTCGAGATTGAAAGTTCATATTTTTTGAGTTCATGACTAAGTTTATTAATTTTTTCTGAGATAGGAGTATCTTGATTTATAATAATACCAATTTTTTCTCTATTAATAAAATAATTCAAATTACGATAATTATATAATCTTGTTTTTTTCTCTTCAGTATTAATAAAATTGTCTAAATTTTTGTTAGAAAAAAAAACCACGGGACGCATTGTTAAAAATGCAAACATATATGCTGTGTCCGATTGATCTGTTAATAAACACATAGATTTAGAATAAACCGATGAGTAATCCTCACTGGTGTCATAATGAAATTTAGCATTGGTTTCAAAAAATTTTTTAATTTGTAAAACATTTGGGTCATGTCTGTTTAATGGGTGTGGCCTAAAAATTATATTGAAGTCTGTTTTACAAATTAACTCACCAATTAAATCTTTTAAATTATATATCATAGTAAAATCTGGATAACCATAAATACCAGTAGGAGAAATAAGAATGCTGTTTATTTGGCCTTTTACATTTTTCTTTATTTTTTTTTCCAAAAAGTCAAATTTTGGATAACCTATTTCTTTTAGTATTGGAATCTTAATTTTTGAAGAATTATTATACCTAGCAAACATTTCTTTAAACAATTTAATCAAGTTTTGCGATGGTAAAAAAATAACATCGTAAGATGAAAATCTTTCACATATTTTTTGTTCTTTTTCAACATTAACTACTGGTGAATCGTATATATGATGGTTTAAGTAAACCTTTTTAGAATTATTTATAAATTTGTCACAGGGAACAGTAGTCATAAAAAAATCCACATTTAATAGAAATCTAAAATACCCTTCTTTTATGAAGAAATAATTTTTCCCTAATTTCTTTTGCGATATATGACCGTAAATCAAAACAAAATTTTGATGATAATCCCTAAACAAATCTTCAATATAAAATGTATGAATGCCAGTTAGTAATTTTCTTGGATGATAAAAAAAAATTATTTTCTTCTTATTCATTTTGGAATAAACAATTAATATATTTATAACAATTGTTGAAAATAAACTTTTAAAAGCTTCTAAAAAAACGAAATGTGAAAAATTAAAATTATTCATAAATTTTATTTATAATTTACTTTTGCCATTCTCTACTTTTGTTGATATTGCTCATAAAATATTTTTAATGGCATCATTTTACATTGTTAATTATCAGGTTGATAAAGTTAATGCAATAAACGGATTTAGTATAAGAAATAATAGGCTTTGAAGATAATGGAAGATGACGAAAGATGTTGAAAAATAAATTATTGTATTAACAATCAACACCAATCGTACATCGACCAGTTATCATTTTCATTCCTTGATCAATCATTCTTTGTCTATCCCTAACAGGATCATAGATTGTTACCACTCCACTCGACATTCCACTTTGTACTACTTGCTGCTTATTTTTTGCTGCAAGTTCAACGCTCTGTGAATATAATTTTAAACTGCAATCAGCAAACTTGTCTGTACCTTCTTCGAAACCTAAATCTTTGCAGGTATTCTTTGCATCATCGATCATTGTAGCCATCTCTATTCTTTTATTTTCTGCTATATTTAGGATTTTTCTTGTTACAAGTTTACCATTTTTCCATATACCTTCATCTACTGTTCCACCAGCAGATGTGAAAGTTCCTTCTCCATGATATTCATGCTTTCTCCATCCTCCAACATATTTTGATCCATCAGCGTATGTATAGGTTCCTTGTCCGTGTCTTTTATGTTTTTTATATTGTCCAACATATTCTCTACCCTCGTACCTAAAAATTCCTTGCCCATGAAATTCTCCTTTAAGAAACTCACCAATGTATTTTTGACCCTTCGGACCCATCGCTGTGCCATGGCAATTTGTCCATTTTCTCATGATCTTGAAATGTTTCTTCGAATATTTTGAAATGTTTTTATCGTTCCCTTCACATTCAGGTAACGAACTTTGTGCTAGCGCTACACTGCACCAAAACAACATCACCAAGATCATTGAAAAGCGTTTGGTCATTTATTTATGCTCGCTGTAGAAAGCTTTTCTAGATTTTTCTTCGGCAATCATTTGTTTTATTTTTGCAATACTCATCCAACACTCTAGAAATATTGTTGCTTTTGTAATCAATTGACCGAGATCCTCGTTTAACATTTCTTGATTAGAAGGTGGTAAAAAATCTATTTCGTTTGCACTAGCAAATGTTTTTAGCGTTGAAGATTTAATGCCAAAGTGAATATTTTGAACTCCTTCTTCAACCCACGTAGCAACCGCAACACCTACTATATTTCCTTTTTTATCAATTATTGGTCCACCACTATTACCTTGGTTTATAGTAGCATCTGTTTCAAAGTTTGAATAATTGTCACCAAATCCAGCAAGAGCCGTAACGCTTCCTTTATGAGTTTTTATTGCAGAACTAATATCCTTTCCAAGAGGAAATCCAGCAACAATTACATCTTGTAATAA
>NYYU01000054.1 GCA_002685955.1 Parcubacteria group bacterium
ATGCCGGTTTAAATTCGTGCGAGTATAAGATTGGCGACATGATACATCTTCAAGAAAAGATCAAGGAGTTGGATGGGTGAAAACCATTGTTTTTGGTGGATCTGGTTTCCTTGTGAGTTATGTGGCTAACGCTCTCACCAATGCGGGCTATGATGTGGCCGTTTTTGATTGTGGTGAGTCTCCCTATCTTAGACCTGATCAGGAGATGATTGTTGGGAGTATATTGGATAAAGAGATTGTAGAAGGTGCTGTTAAAGGTTGTGATGTAGTCTATAACTTTGCAGGTACTGCAGATTTAGATGAGGCGGCTCGAAGGCCAGTAGAAAGTGTTGAGGTCAATATATTAGGTAATACTATCGTCCTTGAGGCAAGCAGAAAAGTAGATGGGAAAAGATTTGTTTTTGCGAGTTCACTTTATGTGTATAGTAAGGCAGGTTCATTTTATAGGAGTACAAAGAACAGGGGCAGGTCAGTAAATTAAATAAATGATAAACTTTAAGGAATATACAACAGATGGTAAAGTGGTTCATCACTCGGTGGAAGAAGATATTAATGAAAAACTATCAAACATTATCGGGGATAATTTTATTGAATACAGAAAGCAATGGGATTTGGCAAATAAACTTGAATTGACGACTGATTTTCCATTATTCTTACAATTGGACATGAATCAAAGATGTAATTTCAAGTGTCCCCACTGTATAATTGGCAACAAAAAAATGACACATAAATATTATTCTGGTACTCATTTATCATGGGAAAAGTATACGAAAATACTAAAAGAGGGTGCAGAACATAATTGTCCTTCTATCTCAGTGCAAGGTAACAATGAACCGTTATTAAATAAAAATATTGAAAAATACATAAGTTTTGCTCGAAAGCATGGATTCATTGATATAATGATGAACACCAATGCCTCTCTACTAACTGAAAAAAGGGCAAAATCATTGCTAGATAGCGGGTTGACACGTCTGAGATTTAGTTTAGATGCTGCAACAGAAGCAACGTTTAATAAAGTAAGGATTGGTGGTGATTATAAGAAAGTTATTAGAAATATCCTGTACTTTATTAAAATAAAAGATAAATTAAGCTATAAACTGCCTGTAACTGGCGTAAGTTTTTGTAAACAAGCCGCTAATGAACATGAAGTGGATATTTTTAAAAATATGTGGATCGATAAAGTCGATATAGTAACAATCCAGAAATATGTTCCACCAGTGCTGGAGCCAGGTTATGATGAGTATTATGCTACTGATCAGGTTGATAAGCAGTTCTTTGGTGGATTTAAATGTCCGCAACCATTCCAAAGAGCCACGATAAGAAATTCAGAAATAACACCTTGTTGTTCGATGTTTAGTTCAGCCTTAAAGATAGGTGATGTAAATAATGATACTATCTATAAAGCATGGCATAGTAAAGAAATGAAAGAACTTAGACTTATACATAGAGAAGGTAAATGGTATAAAAATAATATTTGCAGGCAATGTGTAAACCTGATATACCCGGCATCAAGGGGAAATTATTTATAAAATACAACTTAAGGCATTGATTATAAAGCGTTTAACGAACTCCGGCTGGCTACTTGCAGGAATCCTTAATAACATAGGTGTGTATTGATAAGAAGATGCAATCATTGACTGATAGTCTTCAATTAGAAATTGATAAAAATCACTTTACATCTGACATACGTTTGGTGCTTAGAGTAAAATGATTTCGTAAAGTAAGGGATAATTTAAATAGACAGGAGGATAAAATTACTCGAAAGGATAAAGCAGAATGCATTGTAATAAGTCTGTTAAAATAGTAAATAAAATGGTTGGCGATGGGCATCCAGCGTATATTGTTGCTGAAATAGGGATTAATCACAACGGTTCATTAGATATTGCAAAGAAACTTATTGATGCTGCTGTTCTTAGCTGTTGTGATGCAGTAAAGTTTCAAAAACGTACTGTTGATGTAGTATATACAAAAGAAGAACTTGCGAGGCCAAGAGAAAATCCATTTGGTTCAACGAATGGAGATTTAAAGAGGGGCTTGGAATTTGGATATAATGAGTATGCAGAAATAAATAGATATTGCAAAGAGAAAGGTATTGACTGGTTTGCTTCATGCTGGGACAACACCTCAGTGGACTTTATAGAACAATTCAATCCCCCTTGTTATAAAATAGCTTCTGCCCTTATGACAGATGGCAATCTCTTAAAACATCATAGAAAGTATGGGAGACCAATAATACTTTCAACAGGAATGGCAGATATGCAGTTAATTAATCATGCAGTTGAAGTATTAGGAGAAGAAAACCTAATTATACTTCATTGCACGTCGACATATCCATCGATGATAGAAGAGTTAAATCTCAAAGGTATATTGACTCTAAAAGAGAAATATCCAGATGTGCCAATAGGTTATTCTGGTCATGAGGTTGGGCTTCCAACATCACTGGCTGCTCTTGTTTTAGGTTCTTGTGTTGTCGAAAGACATGTAACTTTAGGCCGTTCTATGTGGGGAAGCGACCAAGCCGCATCACTGGAACCACCAGGACTTATGAGATTGACTCGAGATATTAGGGCAATAGAGTCGGCTATGGGTGATGGCATAATAAAAATCTATGATTCGGAAGAGCCAATAATGAATAAGTTGAGAAGGGTGTCTTGGCAGTATTCTGATGCAGAATGAATGTAATAGTTGTTATTCCCGCACGAGGGGACTCAAAGAGGATTCCTCGTAAAAACATACTCCCTTTGGGAGGTAAACCCCTTATTTCTTATACGATTGAGGATGCTAAGAATGCTAGCTCTGTAGATCGTGTATTCGTTTCAACTGATGATAACGAAATTGCAAGGGTAAGTAGGAAGTATGGTAGTGAAATAATATTACGTCCTCCTGAGCTTGCCACTGACACGGCAAGTACGTTGTCTGTTTTATTGCATTCTCTGGATTACCTTAAAGGTATAGAATTTTATTCTCCAGATGTTGTGGTGCTTTTACAGTGCACATCTCCTTTTAGAAAAGAGGATGACATAGATAATGCAATTCATGATTTTGTTGATAAGAAGGTAGATGCCTTATTCTCAGCCTTCCATTTCACAAAGTATATTTGGCAAGTTGGCAAAGAGGGCGTAGAGTCTGTGAATTTTGATTATAGTAAAGACTTCTGGAGGGAACAAGACTTTCCGTCACAATATCAGGCCAATGGCTCTATTTTTGTATATACACCCAGGGTACTTAGAGAAGCTGTTAGTTTGTTTACGGGGGAAATGGCAATCTATGAAATGGACTACCTAAATTCCATTCAGGTTGATACCTACGAAGATTTTCAATTGTGTGAGTATATATTAAAGTTACAACATGACAATTCCTAAGGTGTTCAAGCGCATCGTTTCCTTTCATAGTTTAAAAATTCTTGTCGTGAGGTTTTGATGACGGATAACCATTTACAATCATTATTTTCTCTTGAAAATAAGACTGCCATAGTAACTGGTGCGGGTGGGTATTTGGGAAAGGTGTTTTCTGAATGTCTTATTGCTGCAGGCGCCAAGGTCATTTTGTTTGGAAGGGGAAATAAGATAAAAGAACTATCCCATGCTCTTAACATGAAATATGGAGACGAAAGTGTGGATTGTGAGCTTGTGAATTTTTATGACGAAGGTGAGTACAGAAGATGTCTTAATAACACTGTTGATAATAACGAAAATATTGACATACTCGTTAACAATGCCTATGAGTTTAGCAAAGCCACAGGATTTAATGATCCCTCTGGCAAGATAGAAACCATATCAAGACAACAATGGATGAGGAGCTTTGAAAGCGGAGTATACTGGCATTCCCTTGCAACGCAGGTAGTTGGGGAGATGATGAAGAAACAGCGAAGTGGTTCAATAATCAATATCAGCTCTATGTATGCTGTGGTTTCCCCTGATCCTGGGTTATACAAAGGCTATGATGTGTTTAACCCTCCTAGTTATGGGGCGGCCAAGGCAGCCTTATTAGCTTTTACAAGATATACGGCGTCGTTTTATGGTGAATACAATATCAGATGCAACGCAATAGTAGCAGGCTCATTCCCTAACATAGACGGAAATTCTTATAACGCACCACAAAATGATGACTTTATTGAACTCCTCAAGGGAAAGACTGTACTTAAAAGATGTGGTAAGCCTGAGGATCTAAGTGGAGCGCTGATTTACCTTGCTTCAGATGCATCCGGGTATGTTACGGGGCAGTCAGTTACCGTAGATGGAGGATGGACAATTACATGACAGGATATAATCTCAATGGACTTGGAAACGTCAACGTCGAGCTTACTGGTAGGTGTAACAAGAATTGCTGGATGTGCGGAAGGAGAAAAATAGAGAGAGAGTATCCTCAACTAACTCAGGAATATGGTGATATGAACTTTGAGCTAGCTAAAAGGATAGCAGAACAGCTGCCACCTAATATAGTAGTTCAATTACATAATAATGGTGAATCATTGCTGTATCCCAAGTTTGGTGAGGCCGTTAGATTGTTTAATAGACAGATTACAAATGTTGTTACCAATGGCAAGCTACTTCTAGAAAAGGCAGATGAAATAATTGATAATATAGATACTGTTGCTATTTCTGTTTTCGAAAATGACCCTGATGCTGACGAACAATATGATATAATACATGAATTCTTGAAAATAAAAAATGATAGGAAACCCTTTACGATTTTGCGCCTTAATGGTGAAGTTGCTCAGGAAAGATACAAAAAATTTGAATTGGTTTTTGCTACGAGAATACTTCATTCTCCGATGGGTAGTTTTAACTACAAGAAAAACCCAACGGTTCCTGAAATAGGAATGTGTTTGGATTTTCTACACCACCTTGCTATAGATAGCAAAGGAGCAGTATCTATATGTGTAAGGTTCGATCCAAAAAGAGTAGGTGTGATTGGAGATGCTAAAAAACAATCCTTGGAAGAAATATGGAATAGTCCTAAAAGGATTAATTGGTTAAGCTACCACAGAGAAGGTAAAAGAGATAAAGTACCTTTATGTTCATATTGTCATTTCTGGGGCGTACCGACTGGATATTCTCAATCTTTGTGACATGGTGTTCTGGTTTGCAAATTCTATGAAGCGTTTTATCCTGCAAGTGGGTTGTTCCTTGGATTATAGATAGAAACGTTTGATCGTATGCTACTCAAGTCATTTTGTGTAACTTTCCTTCTTAATAGAATAGCAATTTTATTAGGTTCTTCTCCCAATTAGTTGGCAGAGAGGATTCAAGGGTTCAAGTGCTTACTTTCTAATGACTTAATTAAGTTTATATTACAGATACTGAAGGTCTAAACATAAGTAATTGATATGATTTTTATCAAACCTTCCCGTCAGAGCGATTTGCTGGGCAAATAGGTCCTTAAAACTTCTGAGTATTTCACTCGAATCCTCGGCTCCTTGGAATCCTTCTAGCTTCATCAACTCCTTTGGAGATGAACCTTTTATTGTAATATGATTTGGAAATTTAATATAGAACAAATTATTAAACTGATCATTCTGAAGTGATTACAACTATTATAATTATACTCTAATCATTTTTTGCTAGAAAACATGGCAAATATTAAAGTACTGATACTCTATCCCAACCCAAGGAAAATGGCCCTCATGTACGGTACAATTGCACTTTTTTCCGCTTTATTGAAACGCGCAGGTGTTTCAGTAGAGCTATTTGATACAAGTTTGTATAAAGAGCAAGGCCTTCTTGACCCTGAAGAGGTTGCGGAAAAATATTTAATGTATAAACTGGCTAGCCACAAATATAAAAATATTGTGACAACAAATGACATTGATGTTTATTCGGCATTTCATTCGAAAACAAAGGAGTTTAAACCAGATTTGATTTGTGTGACATGTGTAGAGAGCACCTTTGAATATGGAATTTCCTTACTAAAAACTATCAGTGATGAAAAAATATTAACTATTATGGGAGGTCTGTTTGCAACTTTTTCACCTGATTTTACATTAAGCTATGATGAAATAGATATAGTATGCGTAGGAGAAGGTGAAAGAGCTCTTGTTGATTTGGTTAGGAGGTTAAAGTCTGGGAGTGATTACTCTACTACGGATAACCTATATCTAAAGAACAATGGACGAATAATAAAAAATAAAATTGGTTGCCCTATACCAATGGATGAATTGCCTTTAGGTGATTTTGAAATATTCAACGAAAACAGGATTTATAGGGCTATGGAAGGGGAAATCTATAGAATGGCTCCCATCGAAACACACAGGGGTTGCAATAATATTTGCACATTCTGTAACTCTCCCTTACAAAACCAGATTTATAAGAATCAAACTGGCGAAAAATATTTTAGAGCGAAATCATTACAAAAAATATATGAAGAAATTAAGTATTTCGTTGATACTTTGAAAGCTGATTATATGTTTTTCTGGGCAGACAATTTTTTTACATTTTCCTTGGAAGATATTGAAGCGTTTTGTGAAATGTACGTTGAATTTCAGTTGCCTTTTTACTGCCAATCTTACCCAACTACTATTAACGAAGGAAAGCTAAAATTGCTTAAACGTGTAGGACTCCATAAGTTAGGAGTTGGAATTGAGCATGGGAATGAAAATTTTAGAAATAATATTATTAAACGTAACTATAGTAATACACAAGCAATACGTTCCTTGTCATTATTAAAAAAATATGAAGTAGCATTTAGTACAAACAATATTATTGGATTTCCAGATGAGACTCCAGAGTTGGTGATGGATACAGTCGAGCTAAATAGAGCTATTGATCCTGATACTGCAAGTTGCTCTATATTTACACCGTTTAGGGGTACTCCTTTGAGGGAGTATGCTATAAAAAAAGGATACCTAAGGGATCCTGATCTAATAGCTCCATCTAACCTTGATAGTTCTGTGTTGGATATGCCGCAATTTACTAAAGAGCAAATAGAAGGGAAGAGAAGAGCTTTTGAATATTATATAAGATTCCCAAAAAAACGATGGGAGGAAATTTCTAGGATTGAAAAATTGACACCTGAGTCTGAGAGGTTGTGGGAAGAGCTAAGACAAGAGTATGTTGAAAAGTACTGTACAGAAAACAATGTCTAATGTATTTTGAGTGATAGTTAACTTTGCTGTTTGATAACAATTTACGAGCTAAGATCTATCGATAAAATTAAGTATCATTAGATGCTTTTTCACTGTATCGTTTGTTACCCATAAATATTTCGAATTGACGAGATTTATATATAGAGAATACTGTAATATTTTATTGTCGGCTATAAAATAATCTACATATATAGATACAACCAAAAGTTGATAGTTTTTATGATAGAGAGGGCGTTTTAATGTACACTATTGTGCGTAAGTATCTCAAGTTACTCTTAAGGAGTACCGCTAAGGCAGGAATAGTATGGCCTTTAGTTGCTTTATACCGTATTATAATAAAAGAAGAAAAACCAACTGGTGGAAACGTTCCATTAGGAAAGCCGACAATATTAGTGTTGCAATCACATCGTTTTAGGGGTGATCTTAAATGTTTGGTAGACAGCATGCAGTTCCGTGTTTTTATACTTCCAATACAGTGGCAGGATAGATTGTTGGCCATTTTCTTGCCTTCTCAATCTAGTCTAGTTAAATATACACGAGCAAATTATTTCCATCCAGAAGGAGATAAGCAGTTGAGTACAATGCAAGCTGAACTAAGAACCTTTTTGAAAAGATTCTTAGTTCAGCTATGCAATAAACTAAATATTGATTGTGTTATTGGAGCTTGCGTGCAGTATGTTTGTGACTATGATATTGGATTAGCGTCAAATGAGATAGGGGTACCTTATATTGTTTTCCATCGTGAGAATATTTATATGCCAACGGCTTTGAAATCTCTGGAATGCATATATAGGAATATGGGTAGATTTGTAGGATCACATATTATTGTACACAACGAGGATATGAAAAACGTGTTTATACGTACTGGATTTATAGATGAAGCTAATATTAGTGTGCTTGGATGTCCAAGGATGGATGATTTCGTTAGACAAGTTAGGTCGTTGGATAGTAGCGTTCATTGTGCAGTTGAGCCTTCTAATAGGAAAAAAGTAACACTCTTTTCCTTTACGCATGCTGTGTCAATCGATGTGACCCTAGGGGGTGAAGTTGTAGGAGTTGATAAGGTAGTAATGCCTGGTGGACACTTTACAAGAAAACATGGTGAGGGTTTTCAAAGGTTATTTGAACATGTTCATGTAAGTATCGCTCAACTTGCAGTGCAAAATAAGGATGTTGATTTTGTTATCAAACCAAAGTGGGGCGGTAGCTGGATTGATGAGATTGAGCATGCTTTAATAAAAAATAATCTGGATATTAGCAATATTAATAACCTGCATATATTGCCAGACATAGATGTCCATGATTTGATCTTGCAATCAGATGTAGTTTGCGGTTTTTCGTCAACAACAATACTTGAGTCTGCTGTCGCAGGGAAAGCCGTTATTATGCCGTATTTTGATGAGGCATTAAAAAAAGAATATACGGATTATGTTGAGTTTAAAGACTACTTTCACCTATTTAATGTGGCTTATAGTATTAAAGAATTTGAAAGACTAATAGTCGAACGCCTAAGAAACCCTATAAAGATAAGTGAATCACAAATGAATGGGAGATACGCTTTATTTGAAAAGTATGTGTCATGTATGTCTGGCAACGCGTTAGATAAATACGTGGAAACCGTTAATAATATTATAAAAGCCTAATAGTCTTTGTGTCTTAAAGTCTGAAGAGTTATGTAGTTCTGGATTCCCGTGTGAACCTCCGACGCTTCATAGTAAATCCCTAGCTGTCCGGTAAAGGTTAATAATCATCATGCAGATTTGATCATTACCGATAACGGGACAGTTGGTTGGGAAGGATTACTTCTAGATAAAACTGTTATAACTTTAGATAGAACGTTTTATGAGACAACGGAACTTCCAATTAATGTTTCTAGGGCTTCTGAATTAGACAAGCATATTATCGTGGCGCTTGATGGAAATAACTCTTTTAGTGGCAAGGAGTATGACAAGCGGCTTGGATTGTTTATTGATTCAGAGAGGGAGACCATACTGTCTCAGAAGGATTTCAGTCCAGTAGATAATCTTCTGATGATTGAAAAGCTATTAACATTAAAGACAAAAACCCAGAACAGTAAAAATTAAATTCCACGCTAAGTACTATACCTGTAAGTCCAGTTGAAACGGGCCAGCCTATTTAAGTTGAAGAAAGAAATATTCTAATCTAGGAGGCTATTACTAATGTCTGATAATGGAAAGGTAATTAGGAAATGTATAATCTGTGGTAGTGATGATTACGAAATCATCTTTACATTTACATATGAGTTTTTAACTAATACATACAAAAATGTGAGTCCTGGGTATGTCGACGAAATAGGATGGATGCCAGATACAACTTCTTCAATTGTCAGGTGCAGAAAATGCGGAAGTATTTATACAAGAGATGTTTTTGTAGGTTATGAAAGAGCCAAAGGTAATAACCCGCTTGAGGAGGACGTACGTGCTTCTAAGACTGGTTATACTATACAGATGGCAGAGTGTGTAGGTATACTTCATTCAATTCTTTTCTTAATACAAAATAGCTCGTTCCAGCAGATGCGTAACTCTCAAAAATATATTAAGTTCCTAGATTTTGGTTCTGGTTCTGGGGCCATATCAAATCTTGCGTGTGCAATGGGGGTTAGGGATGTTTATGCCTTAGACCCATATACAATATACCAAAAAACATTTTATGAAAAATATAATTTCCCGGGAATTGTTTTCTCCAGAGATAAAGAGGAGATTTTTAAATATGCTCCTTTTGATGTTGTAGTGTCCAGTAGTGTCTTTGAGCATCTCTTCGACCCTATGAATGAATTGATTTCCATTTATGATAATATGTCAAAAGGGAGTTTTTTTTATATAACTAATCCTTTTATGGATATAGATCGTGAAATTAATCAGCTTAGGAATGCTAAAGCAATTTATAAAAAGGACATTATTTGCCACTATCATCCGGGTCACATTAATTATCTTAAGCCTAAGCAGTTTAAGAATCTTGTAGAAAACATTGGCTTTGAAGTCTTGTCCTTTAGCGTGAAACCTCACGTTCCTTTGACTAAGCACTCTATAAAACAACATCTTTATCATAATTCAGTTCGCTTTGCAAAAACAGCATTTAACCTTTTAGGAGTTCCATATAACAGGCAGGCTTTTATTGTTAGGAAGAAATAAACTTTGTAGTGTTTTCCTGAAAGTCATAAATAATACACGGCCCATGGGATATATTATAGTCTCTTGTCAAACCGGAACCTTTCCTGTTAGGGCTATGATGAAAATATAGAGATTGTAGATGTCTCAGCCTATCAGCCGTAGATGACATTGTTGAGAGAAGAAGCCGTATAATATATCTGGAGAAGCTTCTTTGAAAGACTTTCCATCTTTTCTCTCAAGCGATAAGCTCTCGTTTAATTAATTCCTTGTGAAAGAAAAGCATTAACAAATCCCGTAAATCTTTAATGCAAATTCCTCTAATTACTTCCCTGATTCGTTACTATAAAGTCATTTATGGTTATACCGGGAAAAAACTATATATTTTAATATTGCTTTTTCTTTTTAGTGGTTTATCTGAAAGTATGGGTATTTCGATGTTACTACCTGTCCTTAATATAGATAAAGCTGTGAGCGATCAGGACCAATATACAAAGACTATTTATCATTTTCTCGAATCATTAGGTATTAATATATCTCTGTTTCCACTTTTAATACTTCTTTTAATTGTTTTTTTATTCAAAGGAGCTTTCATTTTTCTTCAGTTGAATTTTGCATCATATATAAAGTTTAACCTTAATAAAAATATAAGGATGGATTTTTGCAATAAGTATAAGAACATGAAATATAGTTATTACACTAACACAAATATTGGCTATCTGAACAATATAATTACGACAGAAGTTAGCAGGGGTGTAGGAGCGGTGGACAGATACACTGTTGTGATTGGGAGCTTGATATTTATACTTATCTATATATCTTTTGCTATTATTATTAATTACAAGATGGCCTTGATGGTGATTTTTTTGAGTTTAATATTATTTGCACTGATGAGAGGTCTTTCCCGGTTATCAAGAAAGTTGTCGCTGCTTGTATCAGGGACAAATGCCCAGATTCAATCACTGCTTATTCAGACAATTTATAATTTTAAATATTTGAAAGCAACAGATGGTTTTACACATATATTTAAACAACTTTTTAGAATAATTAAAAATAATTATATTTATCAGTTTAAAACTAAAGTGTTGGCCTCGATTCCTTCTTCAATAATTGATCCTATAACTGTTTTTTTTATATCCGGAATTGTGCTTTATTGTGTGGAATTTCAGGGGAAATCTATAGCAGAGATATTTGTACTGGTAATATTTTTTTATAAGGCATTTAAGAATATTTTTTGTTTTCAATCAAACTGGCAGAAATTTAGTGCAAGTTTAGGAGGGTTGGAGGTTATGAGTACGGCTAACCGGGTCCTCAATAATAACGTTGAAAAGACAGGGAATCGTCAGGTTGATGCTTTTAACAAAGCAATAGAACTTAGGAATGTTAATTTC
>NYYU01000055.1 GCA_002685955.1 Parcubacteria group bacterium
AAAGTCAAATATTCAGATTTGTCTTTTTCCATTATTTTTGCTAATATTCTAGCATACATAACCTAAGAATATGCCAAAACACGGAGAACAATTTTTACATCAAAAGGATTCTAAATTACATACAACAGAACCAATTGAAAACACACAAGCAAGATTAAAAAGCAAAGAAGAAAAAACCTCACAAAAACCAGCTGATAAAATTGAGGCTCATTTAACTCGTCTAAAAGATATCTTAAATCCTGAATCACTAGAAAAGCATCAAGATTTTGATAGAAAAGAAAGAAATATTAATATGTTAAAGAAAAATCTTTACAAGGATGTAATTATTAAACAAGAAGATATACCAGAAAGTTATTATGAAAATCAAAGAAGATTAGCTCGTGAACAAGGATATGGTGATATTGAATTGACTAATGAAATGAAATCCCAATTAACTGAAGTTATTATCACAGACCAAGAAACAACCCTAGACGGTTGGGTGGATTATCTTTCTTCTCCTGATTCCAAAAGCTTTCCAATGTGGGCTAAGTACTGGGCTTTTAACGGCATGCTCAAGCTGTCTAGCTATGATAAAGAGAGAAAAGCTTTTGCCAAAAGAAGAAAAGATACAGTTGCTCCTTTTGCTGACTTAAACCGCGAAGCTTTAGCTTATGTAGTAGACGCTATAGTCAAAAAAGCCAATAAAGAAGATGTTCCGGAACAAATTGATAATCCTGATTTTCAAAAACTTCTCCAAGGCGCAAATTTTGGAAAACTCTATTCTTACGCAATTGAAAAAGTGACTCCAACAGAAGAGTCCGAACTTACCAGCACCAAAGGAGAATGGGTTAAATATGACCAAGACTCTGACCACATGCCTCTGGTAGAATCTTTACAAGGACATGGCACTGGCTGGTGCACGGCCGGGGAATCAACTGCGCAATCTCAATTACAAGGCGGGGACTTTCATGTGTATTATTCTTATGGCAAAGACGATAAAAAAGGAAAACCAACCATTCCAAGAGCAGCCATTCGCATGGAACAAGGTAAGATAGCTGAAATTCGCGGAGTGGCTGAACAACAAAATGTTGATTCATGCATATCTCCTGTAGTTCAAGAAAAGCTAACAGAATTTCCGGACGGAAAAGAATACGAAAAAAAGACAGAAGACATGAAAAAACTAACAGAAATTGAAAGAAAAACAGAAAAAAACCAAAAACTAACCAAACCCGACCTTATTTTCCTCTACGAAATAGACTCTCCAATAGAAGGGTTTGGCTACCAAACAGACCCCAGGATTCAAGAATTGAGAGATAAAAGAAATTCAAAAGAAGATGCTTTGATTGTTTTTGAATGTTCGCCTGAACAAATTGCGTGGAATAGAGAGGAAGTAAATGAAAATACTAAAGCATACATAGGACCATTATATACAAATATATTTAAAGAATTAAGCCATCTTGAGCATACTTATACAGAATTCCCGGAAGGCAGGATAAAAAGATATGAAATTGAGATTGGCGGAAAAACCGTAGAAGAATTGGAAAAAGAATTACAAGAAAAAGAATTTAAAATCTCTGATTATGCCCAAGAGATGATGAAAAGCCCTGATTTCACAACCTCAAAAAAGCCGGAACAAGCTAACCTTGTGCGACTGAAAGTAAAAGACCTTGGATTTGAAAGCGGAGCAACTCTTGAGCAAATTTATGCAAAAGCAGAAGAACTTGGTCTTGAATTGTGTCCGCCTGAAGTCGGGCCTCATTTAAGGCTTGAATTGGGTGACCAGCCAGAAGGTGAATATTTTTGTGTCAGTACGAAGCAAATTTCTGGTTCAGGCGGCCGCCCGCTCGTGTTCGACCTCAATCGCGGTGCTGGTGGGCGGTGGCTCGATGCCCGTTGGGCGGATCCTGGCCTTCGCTGGTATCCTGGCGATGAGATTGTCTTCCGTTCTAGCAAGTGATTCTTTGAATTTTTGTTTTTTAAACTTTTTGAAACTTGAAAATTTAGAACTTTTGGCACTTGATTATTGCATGGTTGGGTTGGTTTTTAATTTTTTCCCTAAGTCTGTAAGCATTGCCATGACTAAGCAATCCAAGATAAGAAGTCGTTGTTTCGTGTGATTGTGCATGATTTAATTTTTTAAACATTCTATGCTTGGTTGAAGTTCTCAAAACACGATGGTGTGAAAAATTAACCCATCCTAAAAAATCCACTCCTGAATCAATTGTCTTTAAAAATAGTTTATTTGGATGCAGTGAAAGTTTTAATTTATCATTAAGAAATTTAGCTATTTGGGGAGTCAGTTGTCTTAAATAGGACTTGTCTGTATGAAGTATAACAAAATCATCTGCATAGCGAATATAATATTTTGCTTTTAATTTTCGTTTTACAAATTGATCAAATTCGTTCATGTATATATTTACAAAAAGCTGGCTAGTTAAGTTGCCGAGTGGAAGCCCGGAATTTGAATTATAATTTGTGTGAAAACTGCTAATAATTCTATCCAATAGCCACAAAATATTAGGATCATCAATATGCTGTTCAAAAACATTTTTTAAAATTTTGTGGTCAATATTTGCAAAAAATTTTTGTATATCGCATTTTAAAACCCAAACTGTACGCGTATTATTTTTTGAGACTTTCCTTGTAAAATATTCCAACCGCTTTATTGCTTTATGTGTTCCTTTGTCAGTTCTGCAAGAATAAGAATCATAAATATATTTTTTATCAAAATACGGATATAAAATTTTGTACACAGCATGATGAAGAAGTCTGTCCCGTACAGTTGCTTTGTGGATATCACGAGGTTTCGGATCGTTTATTTTAAAAGCATGATATGTTCCGTGAGTATATGTCTTATCTTTAAGTTCACTGTGGAGTGAAATAATATTATCCATAAAATGCAATGAAAATTCACTAACATCTTTTCTTTTTCGCTTGCCCCGTAAAAATTCGTGCCATGATTCAAGTAAATTATTAATAGAAATAATATCATTATATGTATGAGCAAACAATATAGGTAGGAAAGTGGTGAGGGGGAAATTAAAAAATGGCGACAATTGGCCAAAAAAACAATGGACGGCCTTGTCGGCCGCCTGTGAAAAAATTGGGGAAATTGAAGAAAGTTTGATACTTGTACCCCGTGGGGGAATCGAACCCTCATCAACTGGTTAAGAGCCAGCTGCTCGACCATTGAGCTAACGGGGCATATATTCAATTGTTTCTAGCGCCCTCGGAGGGATTCGAACCCCCAACAACGGTTCCGAAGACCGACATGATATCCATTTCACTACGAGGGCCTAAATATATTTTATCTTAAAAAAATACATTAGTCAATTTTTCCAACACAAGGTTGACATCACATTTACTATAATTTAAACTACATATAACACTTAATGTAATAATCAGACTATAAACCATCGGAATTATGAAAAAAGCTGATATTTTAAATATCCTACGTTCTAATAAAACTGTCTTTTCTTTTAAAGACATTCTTTTGGCATCTCAAGACAAGAATCCAACTTTACTAAACAGAAGGTTGAATTATTATGTTAAAGAGGGTGAATTGCACTCTATCAGAAAAGGTATTTATGCCAAAGACAAAAACTATAATAAATCAGAACTTGCTACTAAAATTTACACTCCTTCATATATTAGTTTTGAAACTGTTTTAGGCAGAGCCGGAGTTATTTTCCAGCACTACGGCCAGATTTTTGCCGCCTCGTACTTAACCAGAGAAATAACCGCTGACGGGCAAACTTATGCTTATAAAAAAATAAAGGATTCAGTTTTAACAAACAACGCTGGCATAGAACATAAAGAGAATTATTCTATTGCCACTCCCGAAAGGGCATTCTTAGACATAATTTATTTAAACAAAGATTATCACTTTGATAATTTATCAGGACTTGATTGGAATAAGGTTTTTGAAATCTTATCCATCTATTCAAACAAAAGAATGGCCAAAGAAGTTAAAAGTTATCATGACATTAAACACAACCACTCATAAAAACATATTACTCAAGATTTTAAAGGATATTTATACCGATACTTCTCTCGGGCCTGTTTTGGGTTTTAAGGATGGTACAGCCGCCTATCTTTTTTATGGCTTAGATCGTTTTTCGGTTGATCTTGATTTTGATTTACTGGACCAAGCTAAAGAACAAAAGGTTCTTAATAAGATAGAAAATATTGTCAAAGAGTACGGCGCGATTAAAGAGAAAAAAAAATAAAAGACACACCTTATTTATGTTGCTTTCTTATTCTGACGAAGCTCAAAATATTAAGATTGAAATTAATAAAAGAAATTTTGGCTCGCAATATAAAGTTAAAAACTATCTCGGTATTTCCATGCTGGTGATAAAATGTGAAGATATGTTTGCCCACAAGTTAGTGGCTATGGCTGAACGCAACAAAACAGCCCATCGCGACATTTATGATATTCATTTTTTCCTTAATAATAACTGGGAGATAAATAAAGAAATCGTGGAAAAAAGAACTGAAATGAAATTTGCCGACTATCTTAAAAAATGTATTAAATTTGTAGAAAATATTCCTGATCGCGGGATTTTATCAGGCATGGGCGAGCTGATAAATGAAAAACAAAAAGCCTGGGCAAAAACTAAACTCAAAAAAGATACCTTATTCTTATTAAGGCTGATACTTGCTCCGTAAAAAAACATGAAACTACCCCAAGAAATTCAAACTATTTTAGAAAAGCTAGCTCAAAAAAAATTCCCGGCTTATGCGGTCGGCGGTTGTGTTCGCGATCTTTTGCTTAAACAAAAACCCAAGGATTGGGACATTACTACCAAAGCTAAGCCAGAACAAATTCAAAAGATCTTTCCAGACAGTTTTTATCTAAATAACTTTGGCACGGTTACGGTTAAAACTAAAAGCAAGCAAGCTAATCTTAAAGAAATTGAAATTACTACTTTTAGAACCGAACAAAAATATACCGATAAGCGTCATCCTGATAAAATCAGTTTCACTGATAACGTAGAAAATGATTTAGCCCGGCGCGACTTCACCATTAATGCCTTAGCCATCAGTCAAGCAGACAAAATTATTGATCCTTTTAAAGGCCAAGAAGATTTAAAGAAAAAAATACTAAGGGCAGTAGGCAAGCCTGATGATCGTTTTAACGAAGATGCTTTACGGATGCTCAGAGCAATACGGCTGGCCGTGGAACTTGATTTTAAAATTGAACCAAAAACTTTTAAAGCGATTCAAAAAAATGCTAAATGGCTTCAAGCGATTGCTAAAGAAAGAATCAGAGATGAATTAATTAAAATGATTTTATCAGCTCAAGCAGACCAGACGATTGAATTGCTCAAAGAAACTGGCCTACTTAAATACATTATTCCTGAAATGGAAAAGGGGATTGGCGTTAGCCAAAACAGACATCATGTTTATACCATTTACCAACACTCAATCCTTTCCTTAAAATTCGCCGCTCAAAGAAAATGTAATCTGGAAGTAAGATTAGCTGCCCTATTCCATGATATTGCCAAGCCTCAAACTAAAAAAGGCCAAGGGCTTAATTCTACCTTTTACAACCATGACCATTTAGGATCCAAGTTCACCATTAATATTCTCCAACGATTAAAATTCCCTAAAAAAATCATTGAAAAGACCGCCTTGCTAGTCCGCAACCATATGTTTGTTTATGGCGTAGATGAAGTAACCGAAGCGGGCGTCAGACGCCTATTGCGCCGAGTTGGTAGAGCCAACATGCCTGACTTGATTGATCTTAGAGTAGCTGATAGACTAGGTAGCGGCTGTCCTAAAGCGGTTCCCTATAAGCTGCGGCATTTAAAGTATTTAATTGAAAAAGTTTCCAAAGACCCTATTTCGGCTAAAATGCTTAAGATTAACGGACATGATATAATCAAACAATTAAAAATTAAACCAGGACCAAAACTTGGATTACTAATTGAAGCGCTTTTAGCTGAAGTCTTAAAAGACCCTAAACTCAATACTAAACAAAAGCTTTTTGAAAAAGCTGAACAATTGAATAAATTAACTGATCAGGAATTGAAAAATAAAACTAAAAAGGTTAAAGAAAAAAAACAGGAAATTGATTCGGAAATAAAAGGGAAATACTGGGTCAAGTAAATACGGGATGTAGTATAATGGCAGTATCTGCCCTTCGGGAGGGCATGACCCGGGTTCGATTCCCGGCATCCCGACAAATCAATAAATTAATAAAGGGGAAAAATTATACCCCGTTAGAAATTTCTTTTCAAGAATTTCTGACTGGGTCTAATGATTTCTAACGGGGTATGAATCAAACAATTCAAAACTTAACTAAGGCATTTATTGGCGAGAGCCAAGCTAGAAATAGATATACTTTTTACGCTAAAATAGCTAAAAAACAAGGCCTGGAACAAATAGCCGGTATTTTCTTAGAAACGGCTGACCATGAAAAAGAGCATGCTAAACGGCTCTTTGAACATATCCAAGAATTGAATAAAGGCAAAATGGATGAGATTAAAGTTGAAGCAGCAGCTCCAACAGTTTATGCTAAAACAATAGAAAATCTTAAAGCAGCCATTGCGGGTGAACATTATGAAAACAGTAAGATGTATCCCCAATTTGCTCAAGTAGCTCAACAAGAAGGATTGACTAAAATCGCCGCCCGCTTACGCTCAATCGCCCAAGCAGAAAAACACCATGAAGAAAGGTATAAGAAACTACTTAAAGTGGTTAAAGCGAATAAGGTCTTCAAAAAAAGCAAAAAGGTCTGGTGGACTTGCCGAGAATGCGGCTATGTCCATTTTGATAAACAAGCCCCAAACAAATGCCCGGCTTGTAACCACCCTAAAGCCTTTTATCAAATTAAATGTGAGGAATATTAAAATATGGAAAAACCATTTAAAATGCTTTCTGATGAACATCAGAATATATTAAAGGTAATTGAGGCGTTAACTAAAGAAGTTAATGCCCTAGAAACAGGCCAGGCATTAAACAAGGATTTTTTCAATCAAGCAATTGATTTTATCAAGAATTACGCTGATAAATTCCATCATGTCAAAGAAGAAGACATCCTTTTTAAAGAACTATCTAAAGATAGTGTTCAAATGGATTGTAATCCCATGGAACAGATGCTTCATGAACATGATTTAGGCCGTGGCTTTGTTAAAGGAATTAAACAAGGATTAGAACGAGGCAACAAAGAACAGATTATTAAAAACTCTAAAGAATACAGCCAATTACTTCAAGAACATATTTTTAAAGAAGACAATATTCTTTATCCCATGGCGGATCAATCCTTAGACCAAAAAACTCAACAAGCGATGCTTAAAGAATTTAAACAAGCAGAGGATAAAAAATTTGCCCAAGGCACCAAAGATAAATATTTATCCTTTGTTAAAAAACTATGACTCAAAAAAATCAGGTATATAAATGTAATGTTTGCGGCAATATTGTCCAAGTATTACACCCGGGCGGGGGCCAGCTTGTTTGCTGCGGCCAGCCCATGGAATTACAAATAGAAAAAACTGAAGATGAGGGTCAGGAAAAACACCTGCCGGTTATTAAGAAAACAGAAAGGGGCATTAAGATTAAGGTTGGCTCAGTGGCTCATCCGATGGGAGAAAAACACTATATTGAATGGATTGAAATAGCTGTTAATGGCAATAGAGGCAGACATTTTTTAAAACCTGGCGACAAACCAGAAACCGAATTCCCAGCTAAGCATGAGAACGTCCAAGTCCGCGCTTATTGCAACATTCACGGATTGTGGAAATCATAAAATACTACATAGGGCTCATCGTATAATGGCATTACACCGCATTCGCATTGCGGAAACGCGAGTCCGATTCTCGCTGAGTCCACACCTAAAAAAAGCAATTCTGATGCCTTGTTTTTTTTACTTGATTAAACTATCATAGGTTAATATGAACTATTCAAAAAAATCTTTGGAACTGCACCAACAAAAAAAAGGCAAGCTAGCCATTAAATCTAAAATATCATTAGAAAATAAGACTGACTTAAGCATTGCCTATACGCCAGGCGTAGCTGAACCATGTCGTAAAATTTTTAAGCGTCCAGCTGAGGCATATAAATATACCATTAAGGGAAATAGCGTCGCGGTTGTTACCAATGGCAGCGCCGTTCTAGGATTAGGTAATATCGGCCCCCTAGCCGCTTTGCCGGTCATGGAGGGCAAATGTCTACTGTTTAAAAAGTTCGCTGATATTGACGCCTACCCCATTTGTTTAGACACTCAAGATAAACAAGAAATCATCAAAGCGGTTAAATTAATCGCGCCTGGTTTTGGCGGAATTAATCTAGAAGATATTAAAGCGCCCGATTGTTTTGAAATTGAAGAACAATTAACCAAAGAATTAGATATCCCCGTGTTTCATGATGACCAGCATGGTACGGCCATTGTTGTTTTAGCCGCTCTAATCAATTCTTTAAAAATTGTTAAGAAAAAGATCAATCAGATAAAGATTCTGGTTAATGGAGCTGGCGCGGCTGGCATTGCCACAACTAAATTACTTTTAGCGGCCGGGGTAAAAAACATCATTTTGATTGACAGCGCCGGAGCTATTTATTCAGGCCGGAAAAACTTAAATCCAGCTAAAAAACAAATTGCTAGACTGACCAATCTAAAAAAACAAAAAGGGAGAATTGAGCATCTTATCAAAGGAACCGATGTTTTTATTGGTATTTCTGTAGCTAAAGTACTTAAACCCCGATGGGCTAGTTTAATGGCTGATCAAAGCATTGTCTTTGCCATGGCTAATCCCATTCCAGAGATTATGCCGGATCAAGCCAAAAAAGCTGGAGTTAAAATTATGGCTACGGGCCGAAGCGACTTCCCTAATCAGATTAATAATGTTCTGGCTTTCCCAGGAATCTTTCGCGGCCTCTTGGACGCCAAGGCTAAAAAGGTTACGATGAGAATGAAACTAGCCGCGGCCAAATCATTAGCTTCTATTGTTAAAAAACCAACTCCTCATAAAATCGTTCCTAATGTTTTTAATAAACAAGTAGTTAAAAAAATAGCGGGGACTATAAAGCAATGTATCAATTAATCATCATTGGGGCCGGACCAGCCGGCCAGACAGCCGGCATTTTTGCCCAGCGCTACGGAATTAATTTCCTAATCATTGGCCAGATTACAGGCGGCACTACTAATGAAGCTCATTCAGTAGAAAATTATCCTGGCTTTAAATCTATTACTGGACCTGATCTAGCTCAAGAATTCCAAAAGCATTTAGATACAGAAATTAAACAAGCCCAAGTGGAAAAAATCAGCAAACAAGAAAAAGGATTTAAGGTTTTAACCAATCAAGGTGAATACCAGGCTCAAACAATTATTTTAAGCATGGGCATGAAAATAAGGAAGCTTAATTTTAAAAATGAAGAGATGTTTTTAAATAAAGGTGTTTCCTATTCCACTTCCAATAATATTAATCGGTTTAAAGATAAAACTCTAGCCGTGGTTGGCGGGGGGGACAGCGCCTTAACCAACACCTTAAAATTAAGCGCTCAAGCTAAAAAAATATATATCATCCTGCGCCGAGACGAATTCCGAGGAGCGCCCGCTCTAGTTAGAAAAGCTGAAAAACAAGCCAATATTGAGATTGTCTATAAGGCCCAAATTATTGAAGCTCAAGGCAAAGACAAATTAGAAAAAATTATCCTTAACACTGACCAACAATTAGAAATTGACCAGCTATTTATTGATGTGGGCGGGGTGCCTAATGTTCATTTATGCGCCGAACTAAATATTGAAATGGAAAATAACTTTGTTAAAACAGATAAACATCAATTAACTAATGTGCCCGGTGTTTTTGCGGCTGGAGATATCACTAACAACCCTTTGAAATTGATTGTAACGGCCGCAGCTGAAGGAACGATTGCGGCGACCAGCGCTTTTAAATATATTAAAAGTATTAATTCCTAACGAGGTTGACATCTAAATTAGCTTTATGCTAATCTAAAAGCAAGAGATAGATATGAGAAGAAGCTCGTTCCCGGAACGAGCTTTTATATAAAACCATGCCCCGTTAGAAATTATTATATACGGGGCATACTAATAACTAATAATTTAAATTTCTAACGGGATATGGACACAAAATCATTTGCTTCGGCTATTGAACAAATTTGCGAGGAAAAAGCCATTTCTAAAGAAAAAGTCTTAGAGACAATTGAAATGGCCTTAGCGGCTGCCTATAAAAAGGAATATGATCGTAAGGGGCAGAATATTAAGATAAAGTTTGATTTAGCCACTGGCCAAATGAAAGTTTCCCAAATCAAATTAGTCATTGACGAATCAATGCTTAGGCCAGAAATGTCTGAACAAGAACTAGAACAAGAAAAAGAAGCTATTCCCGAAGATGAGGGAAATAGAAAAGTCAGATTCAATCCAGAAAAGCACATTATGATTGGAGAGGTTAAACAGCCCCAGGGCAAAAAAAAGCCCCGACGTCCCCGAGGTTCCACTCGGGATCCCGATCTAGCATCGGGGAAAGTCGGGATCCCGACCAAAAAAGCGTCGGGAAAATATAAGCCAGGCGATGAAATAGAATTTCCTTTAGAAGTCGCCTATGATTTCGGACGCATTGCGGCCCAAACTGCCAAACAAGTCATTATCCAGCGCATCCGAGAAGCAGAACGGGAAGCAATTTATGACGAATACAAAGAAAAACAAGGAGAAATCACCAGCGGGATTATTCAACGGATGGAAGGAGAGAGCGTTTTTTTAGACATTGGCAAAGCAACCGGTATTTTATTCCCTGAAGAACAAATCCCTCGAGAACAATATCGGATCGGCCAACGATTAAAAGCATACATTACTGAAGTACAAAAAGATTCTCGGGGTCCAACCATTATTCTTTCCCGAACTCACCCTAAAATGGTTAGCCAGCTCTTTGCCCTGGAAGTACCTGAAATCACTGCTGGTACTGTAGAAATAAAATCTATTGCTCGAGAAGCTGGTTCTCGTTCTAAAATAGCCGTAACCACTAACGAGGAAAGAGTTGATCCGATTGGTTCTATGATTGGCCAAAAAGGCACTCGGGTTCAAACTGTCATCAATGAATTAGCTGGAGAAAAGATTGATATTATTGAATGGTCAGAGGACCCAGTTAAATTCATTAGCGCTTCGCTTTCACCAGCCAAGGTTCTAGAAGTAGCAATAGATGAAAAGAAAAATCAGGCTAAAGTAACTGTCCCCGAAGACCAGCTTTCTTTAGCTATTGGCATTAAAGGGCAAAATGTCAGATTAGCGGCCAAATTAACTGATTGGAAGATTGATATTATCGCCCAAAAACCAGAACAAGAAAAAAAGCCCCGACGTCCCCGAGGTTCCACTCGGGATCCCGATCTAGCATCGGGGAAGGTCGGGACCCCGGCCAAAAAAGCATCAGGAAAAACAAAGAAAAAAGTAAGGGAAGCTAAAAAAACTACTAAAACAAAAGCTAAAGGCAAAAAGAAAATAAAAAAAGCGTAAAACTAGAAAATAATAAAGGGGTTGATCACGGTACAACCCCTTTTTTGATTACACATTTTCCTATCCTTTCTCAAGATTCTCTTCAAGCTCTTCCTCGAAATCTTCTTCAGGATATTCTGGATAAAATACCGGATGATATTCCCTTAAACTTAAAAAATAAAGTATTAAAGGACAGACAATCATCCCGACAATAGACACTAGCAATAACCATGGATTCTGAAAAATACTCATCATGCCTCCTTCCATTTCGTCTAGGACAAAAATGTTAGACTAGAAACCATCCGCTTATTCTTCTTTCTTTCCCAGCTGCCCGGTAGAGTAATCAATGAAAGAAAGGCTAAAACAAAAATACTAAAGATCAAGATAACTGCCTTACAATCTTCAAAAAAACTAATCGTTTTTTTATTCATGATGACCTCCTTTTTCTAAGAATGTCTTGGAAAGAAACAGATCATTAATTTTAAAGGTTCTTATCTTTAGTATAAACACAAGCTTAATCAAAGTCAACTATAACCCGAATTGACAAATCAATCTTTTTTTGCTAGGCTAAACCCAGTCTAAAAAATTAATTAAACATTGCAAAATTCACATTGATTATCAACTAAAATGAAGGCTCTAGCAATGATCGAAAACAATATCTTTACTGGATATCATCAACTGGTTAAAATAGCCTTTTCAAGTAATAATGATGGAATTTGGAAAATAACTATTCATGAACAATTTAATTATTTACGCTGGAACTGTAGTCGGCACTTTAATTGTCGGCTCAGTTTTGGGTTACTATACTCGGCAAACTATTGCCAGGAAACAATCAGGAACAATTGAAGCTAAACTAACTAAACTAATTAGCCAAGCTAAAGACGAAGCCAAAGAAACATTAATCAGCGCTAAGGAAAAAGCCAACAAGGTTTTAGAACAAATCAAAGGGCAAGAAAGAGACCGTCAGAGACAATTGACTAAAATGGAAGAAAGATTGGTTGACCGAGAACAAAATCTTGACCAAAAAAACAGTCAATTAGAAAAAGACTTTTCCAACCTCAAACTCAAGGTCCAAAAAGTAAAAAAAATCAAAGAACAATTAACTGAACTTCGTCAGGATCAATTAAAAAAACTGGAAAAGATTGCTAACCTTTCTCAAGAACAGGCTAAAAAAGAACTTTTGGAGAAAACTGAAGAAGAACACCAACAAATTCTTTTAGAGCGCGTTCAACAATTAGAAAAACAAGGTCAAGAAGAATTCAAGCTCAAAGCCCAAAAAATTATTGCTTTGGCTATCCAGCGCTATGCCGCTTCTCAGGCCAGTGAAATTACTTCAACTAGCGTTAGTTTGCCTAGTGATGACCTTAAAGGAAGAGTCATTGGCAAAGAAGGACGCAATATTAAAACCTTAGAGAAACTAACCGGGGTAGAAATTCTAGTTGATGATACCCCAGGCGCTATTATTGTTTCTGGATTTGATCCTATCCGCCGCCAAATAGCTAAGATGGCCTTAGAAAAGCTATTACTTGACGGACGAATCCAGCCAGCCCGCATTGAAGAAACGGTTGAAAAAGCCCAGGAAGAAATCGGTGAAAAAATCAGTGAAGCAGGCGAAGCAGCTGTTTATGATGTTAGTATTGTTGGTCTTAACCCTCAATTAATCAAAATATTAGGACGCTTGCGGTTTAGAACTAGCTATGGCCAAAACGTCCTTTTGCATTCGGTGGAAGTAGCTCACTTAGCTGGAGCAATCGCCTTTGAATTAGGAGCTGATGCTGAACTAGCTAAAAAAGCTGGTCTTTTACATGATATTGGCAAAGCAGTTGACCATGAAATTCAAGGCTCTCATGTTGAAATAGGCAGAAAAATCCTTAAGAAGTTTGGTGTTGATGAAAAAGTAATTGAAGCCATGCAATCTCATCATGAAGAATATCCCTATGAAAGCTTAGAATCAATTATTATTCAAACAGCCGACGCTATTTCTGGATCACGACCAGGCGCTCGAAAAGATACTTTAGAAGCTTACTTAAAAAGATTAAAAGAATTAGAAAATGTAGCTAATTCCTTTAAAGGAGTTGAAAAATCCTATGCGATTCAAGCTGGTCGAGAAATCCGCGTCTTTGTCCACCCGGAAAAAGTAGATGACTTTGCCGCCTATAAGCTGGCTAAAGACATTGCCGAACAGATTCACCAAGAATTAAGATATCCAGGCGAAATCAAAGTAAATGTAATTAGAGAGGTAAAGGCAATTGAATACGCAAGATAAACTGCAAGATACAAGATGCAAGCTACAAGATACAAACAATAATCAATAATCAAATTCAAAAAAACAAAGGGTTTCAGTCATTGGTTATTGAAATTTAAAATTCGTTTGTCTCTTGTTTCTTGTCTCTTGTTCCTTGTAAAATTTGTGAGAATTTTATTTTTTGGTGATATTGTCGGTCAACCAGGCCGAGAAGCTATTAAACAAATCCTGCCTCAATGGCAAAAGAAATACCAGCCAGATTTAGTTATGGCTAATGGAGAAAATATGGCTCATGGCTCTGGCATTACCCGAAAGACGCTAGAAGAAATTCTTAAAGCCGGGATTGACTTAGTTACTTCAGGCGACCATACTTGGAAACAAAAAGGGATTAATGCTCTTTTAGAAGATAAAGATCTGCCTTTGATTAGGCCAGCCAATTTCCCACCTCATTTACCAGGCCAAGGATATTATCTAATAGAATTGAGGACTAAAAAAGTTTTAGTGATTAATCTAATCGGCCGAGTCTTTATGCAACAACAATATGATGATCCTTTTAGAAAAGCGGATCAAATCCTAGAAGAACAACAAGCAGATATTATCATTGTTGACTGGCATGCTGAAGCGACCGCTGAAAAAGTTTGTTTAGGCTGGTATTTAGATGGCCGAGTTTCAGCTGTTCTAGGCACCCATACTCATATTCCCACGGCTGATAACCGTGTCTTGCCCCAAGGCACAGCCTATATTTCTGATGTTGGCATGGTCGGACCCAAAGATTCCAGCTTAGGCCGAGATAAAGATGAGGCTGTTAAAGGATTCCTTAATCAAACTCATCCTAAATTAGAAATAGCCCGAGGACCAGTTGAAGTTAATGCTGTTCTCTTAGAAATAGGAGCAAAAGGAAAGGCTAAAAAAATACAAAGGCTTCAACAAGTGGTTAAATAACCCATAAACAGTTGACTTTAAAAAAGGACCTGCTAAAATAAGAACAAAGGTCGAAGATTATAATCTAATTAAGAATTAAAATATTTATGACTAAAGATGAATTAATTGATGCCGTAGCTAGCGTTTGTGATTCAAAAAGACAAGCTAGCGATGCGGTTAACGCAGTTTTAGATAATATTACTAGCGCCTTATCCAAAGGAGAAGATATTGTTTTAACTGGATTTGGCAAATTTAGCGTTTCAAAGAGAGCCGCCCGGATGGGTGTTAATCCTCGAACGGGCGAAAAGATTAAGATCAAAGCAACCACTGTACCAAAATTTAAAGCAGGTAAGGCTCTTAAGGAAGCTGTTAAGTAAAACACACTGCTTTCGAAAGCATAACAAAAAGGCGAATAATTATTCGCCTTTTTGTTATGATGGAGCGGGTAGTGGGAATCGAACCCACGTCGACAGATTGGAAATCTGTAATAATAGCCGTTATACGATACCCGCTTCCGCTTAACTCATAGTCGGGGCGACTGGATTCGAACCAGCGATCTTCGCATCCCAAATGCGACGCCTTAGCCACTAGGCCACACCCCGTTTAAAATATAGACATAAAACATACTATTTGCCTTTTCGCCAGAGGCGAACCCGCCTTTGGCGGGAGCCACTCTGCCATAGGCAGACAAGTAGGCCACACCCCAGATTCCAATAAACTCTACCACAAAACTTAATATTTTTCAACTTATCCTCATTGGCTTGTTTTTTTTATTATGGTATGATTTAAATATGACAAAAAAAATCTTTGACCATTTAAATATAGCTAACCACTGCAGACAGTGTGACTTGCCGCTTTGGCAATGCCCCAGCTTCCTCATTGTCCTCACCGGTTTAGTAACTGTCGTTGCTATGATCGGCACATACTTCATTGCCATTAAGTACACTGAACCAGAAATAGTGGCTCTAATTGTTATTATCATAACAGGATTTTTAACAATAATTAATTACTTAATTATCCAAGGATTTGAGAAATTAGCCGAAGCCAATCGCCTTAAAACAGAATTTGTTAGTATTGCTTCCCATCAACTAAGAACTCCTTTAACCGGAATTAAATGGACAATCAACTTAATGATGCACAAACAGAGCGATCAATTCACCAAAGAACAATTAAAAAGATTGAAAAACATTGAACAAAGCAATCAACGAATGATTGATTTGGTTAACGACCTGCTTAATGTTTCTCGGATTGAACAAAAAAGATTAGGTCTGAAATCTAAGACAATATCTTTAGAAAAAACGCTTAAAGAAATACTGCCCGAATACGATGTTTTGGCCAAGGCGACTCATACTAAAATATCTCTTGATATAAAGAAGAAACTTCCTTTAATTGTAGTTGACCCCCAAGGCATTCAACTAGTCATCCATAATTTAATAGACAACGCTATTAGATACAACAAGCCCAAAGGCCAGATTAAAATTAGGTTAAGCAAAAAACCGGGCTTTGTCAGATGCGAAATAGAAGATCAAGGAGTGGGTATTCCTGATCAAGATAAAAAAAACATTTTCCAAAAGTTCTTTCGCTGTCGCAACGCCTTAAAGTATCAAACTGAAGGCACCGGCCTAGGCCTCTTCATCGCCAAAGCAATTATTGACGCCTCAAAAGGAAAAATAAATTTTAGAAGCCAAGAAGGTCAAGGATCAACCTTTTGGTTTGAATTACCAATTAATAAGAAACAAAAAACAAAAAACAAGAAACATTTATTCTAGCGATACTTATTCCCTGTTCTTTGTTTTCTGTTTCCTGTATTTATGAAAATAATTCTGTTTATTGAAGATGAACCTAATCTTCAAAAACTAGTCGGCCGCTTCTTGGAAGAAGAAGGGTATCGAGCAATTAGCGCTCTTAATGGAGAAATCGGTCTTCAATTAACTAAAAAAATGAAGCCTGATTTAATTCTCCTGGACCTGATCACGCCTAAAAAAGACGGGTTTGAAGTGCTCCAGGAGTTAAAAAAAGATGAAGCAACTAAAGATATCCCTGTTATCATTCTAACCAACTTAGAAGGGAGCGCTGACGTAGAAAAGGCTCTTTCTTTAGGAGCGACCACTTATTTAGTCAAAGCTAATTATGAGCTTAATGAGGTAGTTAAGAAAATAAAAGATACTCTTAAGCATTCAAGCAAACCTAAAGAATAATTAAGATCATTTGTGCCTATTTCTGATTCACAATTAAAAGCCTTTATGCTTGATGCTGCCCTAATTACTGAAGAAAAACTGATTCAGGCTGAAAAAAGGGCAAAAAAAGCCGAACAAAAATTGGCTGATTTTTTAGTTGATAAAAAAATGATCAGCCAAGCCGCTTTTCCTTGCGCAGCAACATTATAATCTAAAGTAAATTCAGTTGTTGCTCCATCACAAGCAAAACTTTGATGGACTGGCATGCCCATACCGCCTCCTCTTTTTTAACCGACCCTATTGAATCTTGAATTGACTTCAAAATTGGCTTTAATCCTTTCAGAACCTTGACATCTAAAACATTATCTAATGTATTAAGTTTCTTTACAACATCCTTTGGCTTATCTGGACTTCCGGCATCACCCCTATCACCTTTTTCACCTTTTATGCTTTCGCCATCTTTGCCAATTATAGATTTTGGGATCAATGGTTTAATAAGATTAATCAATGATTTCTTTGTTGGGCTATCACCCTTATCACCTTGATCGCCCTTATCCCCCTTTATAGATTTTCCATCTTCACCATCTTTCCCTTTTTTTACATTATTCAAAACTAAATCTGTTTTATTCCTAACTTCATTTTCTAGTTTATCTTTTAATTTACCAAAATATTCTTCAAATTTTTTATCAACAAGTTCGCTGACTGTATCAGCGATAAGACCTTGAAGTATAGAATTATGAAGATTGCCATCTTCTCTTTGGTTTCTTCTTTTTCGTTTTTGTAGGACGCTGTTTAAGCTCATAGGTTTTTGGTGTTGTTTCAGACTTGATAAGATTTTATTATTTTGATAGACTACAAGATATGAAATCATTTAAACTATCAAAACAAGAAAAAATGTCAAATGATGCTGAGGGGTTGATTGTATTAATTATGTCAACCTTTTTTATTGGATTGATGATCATGATTTGCTGGGTGATTTGGTCTTTTTTGGCTTAGTCAAATACCTGATCATCATATTCTTTTCTGTTGAACTTAAATTACTTAAAGCTTCCATTATTGAATTACTTATTTGAGTTCCCTTTCCACCAGTCATAACTGTTCTAAACCAAGCGCTTCCGAATGTTCTGCGGAACGCCCCACCAACTAATTCTGTAAACATATTTCCCCTCCAAGTATCAGCAAATGCCTTAGACATTGCTTTTGATGTAGCTTCGTGTGTGAATTGAGCTGTTGCCCATTTATCATTAATGGCTGACAATTCTGGGACAGTTTTATCAACAGCTTTTCTTAATGATGTGCTTAATGTTTTATAAAAATCAAGACGAAAGTTATAAGCAGGAATGATCGGTGGCTCGCGAACCATTACCAGCCAAGGTGGTACTGATAATCGTATTAAAAAACTAAGCGTTATTTATATTGTCACCACCGATGAGATCTCTTTCTATTATGGAGCTCAGGCTGGCGAAGGAGGAATACTTATGGGCAACAATAGCCAGATTGAAGGAAATGTTTTTTCTAATGGCAGTATTTTGCCTAGTGGCGGAGGGACCAGTAATATTACCGATACGGTTACGGTGGCTGGCAATGGCAATAAGATTGAAGCAGTTAATATTGGTGGTGATGCTTATGTCCATTCTTGTAAAGATTCTGATATTAGCGGTACCTTATATTATGTTTCTGGCGGGAGCATTCAGAATTGCACCTATACAGACGCGAACGACATGGGGCCCAATGAAATCACCGCCGGCAGTATGCCTATTTCTGATCAACAAATGAATGACTGGAAAGATAAGGCGATAGCTGGCGGAACAATTACCGGAGATTATATCTTAACCAACAATGCAAGTGATTCTTTGGGACCAATTAGAATAACCGGCAATATGCATATTTACAACAACGTTGTCTTAACAATGACCGGTCTGATCTATGTAGAAGGGGATATAACTATTGAAAACAATGCTACTGTCCAGTTAAGTAGCAGTTTTGGGTCATCAAGCGGTCTTATCATCAGCGATGGTCAAATTATTGTTACCAATAACACTATTCTTCAAGGTTCGGGCCAAGCAGGCAGCTTTTTAATGCTTGCTTCTACTAATAATTCTGTGGATTTAGATAATCCAGCTATTGATATACAGAATAATGCTACAGCAGCTATTTTTTATGCTTCTGATGGGGTGATTTATTTGCGTAATAATATTAATGTTAGGGAAGCCACTGGATACATGTTAGCTTTAGATAATAATGCAGTAATTAGCTATGATTCTGGCTCAGCCAATACTAATTTCAGCACCGGCCCGGGCGGTAGCTGGCAAGTTAGAGACTGGAAAGAGATAGAATAAATTTTATGAACATACTTTCTTCACTTAATCCTAAACAAAAGGAGGCGGTCACCATTATTGGGGGGCCGGTTTTAGTTATTGCTGGTCCTGGTTCTGGCAAAACCAAATGTTTAACTCATCGCATTGCCTATTTAGCCCAACAAGATGTTTCTCCAGCTAACATTTTAGCAGTAACTTTTACTAATAAGGCGGCTGATGAAATGAGACAAAGAGTTAGCCAGCTTATCAAACCCCTGCCTTTCCGCTCTATGTCTGACATTGGCACCTTTCATGCCACCTGCCTTAGAATCTTACGCCATCAAATTGATAAATTGCCGGGCTATTATAAAAATTTTGTTATCTATGACCAAGCTGACCAGATTAATTTAATCAAAAAAACATTAAAAGAATTAAAGATTAGCACTGATCAATTTAAACCGAATATAGTTAATGCCATGATTTCTCGAGCCAAAGACGAATTAATTGATGTTAAAAAATATACCAGTCAAACTCAAGAATATTATCCTGAAACCATCGCTAGGATTTATCGAGCTTATCAAACAGCTTTAAAAAAAGCTAATGCGCTTGATTTTGACGATTTAATCATGTTGACGGTTGAATTATTTAAAAAAAATCCAGCTCTTTTAGAACAATATCAAGACAAGTGGCCCTACATCATGGTTGATGAGGCTCATGACACTAATTACAGCCAGTATGTTTTAATTAATTTACTGGCTCAAAAACATAAAAATCTCTGGTTAATCGCTGATACTGACCAAAGTATTTACAGCTGGCGCGGAGCTGATTATAGAAATATCCTAAATTTTGAAAAGGATTATCCTAAAGCTAAGATCGTTATTTTAGAACAAAATTACCGCTCGACTAAAAACATTATCTTAGCCAGCCACCATATTATCTCCAAAAACTCCCAAAGAAAAGAAAAAAATCTTTGGACTGAAAATCCAACGGGAGATTTGATAAATATTGTTCAAACAGAAAACGAAGAACAAGAAGGCACCTTTATTATTGAAGAAATAGAGAACTTAACTAGAAGGCAAGGCTTAACGCTTAAGGATTTCACTGTGCTTTACCGAACTAACGCTCAATCCCGAGCGATTGAAGAAGCTTTTTTGAAAGCCAATTTCCCTTACAAGATAATTGGCACGGTTAGGTTTTATGAAAGAAAAGAAATAAAGGATATTCTAGCCTATTTAAAATATATTGCTAATAAGAATGATTTAATTAGTTTGCAAAGAATTATTAATACGCCTACCCGACGATTAGCTCGTTTTGCCAAAAATGTTAATAAACTTTATTTGCTAAAAGATTGTCCCACGCCACTTAATGATTTTTACAATCTGATAGATAACTTAAGAAAAGTCAGCCAAAAAGATTCCTTGGCTCAATTAATCAGAACTATTCTCAACGAAACAGAATACCAAAACTATATTAAAAAAAGCTCCCGAGATGAAGAAGAGGGGGAGCGACGCTGGGAAAACATTGGAGAATTAATTACTGTAGCTAGTAAGTATAATAAATATAGGGATGGTCAAGGCTTAGAAAAGTTTCTAGAAGAGATTACTTTATTAACCAATCATGATGAAGTGGAAACTAATAAAAACCTAGTTAATTTAATGACTGTTCATTGCGCCAAAGGCCTAGAATTCCCAGTAGTTTTTATCATTGGCTGCGAAGAAGGTATTTTCCCTCATTCTAAAAGCCTATTTAGTCCGGAACAAATGGAAGAAGAAAGACGGCTTTGTTATGTCGGTATTACCAGAGCTAAACAAAGAGCTTATCTTACTTTTGCCCAACGACGCCGGCTTTGGGGCCAAACAATAGTCAATGCGCCCTCGCGCTTTTTAGCTGACATCCCAGAAGATTTAATTGATTTTGAAGAATATATTTAAAGTAAGAAACAAGATACAAGAAACAAGAAACAAACAATTTTCAAATCAAAAATCTCAAACTTATGCTTACAAATAAGCCAAAATTTGATTTAGAAGAAAGGACTACAGAATTCGCCAAAAGAATCATTCAACTATCCAAAGCATTGCCCAAAAACATAATTAACAATCCTCTAATAAATCAAATAATAAGATCTGCCGGTTCAATAGGGGCAAATTATCGCGAAGCTAATGATGCCTTGGGTAAAAAAGACTTTGTTCACCGAATAAAGATTTCTCGCAAAGAGACAAAAGAAACGCTTCATTGGTTAGAATTAATTGAAGAAGCTAATCAAGGATTTAAACCTAGGATGCAGGAACTCAAAAGAGAGGCCCAAGAATTAAGAAATATTCTCTCATCTATTGCAACCAATGCTTCTAATAAGGGAAATAAAAAATAATTTGTATATTTGAATTTAGAATTTGTTTGCATCTTGTATCTTGTTTCTTGTATCTTTTGCAAGTTTTATGAATGGAACTAATATCAAAAAACTACTCCAAGAATATCAAATTAGACCTAATAAGCGGCTGGGCCAGAATTTTTTAATTGATGAAAATATTCTTAATAAGATTGTTAAAACAGCTGATATTTCTAAAACTGATACGGTTATAGAAATAGGAGCTGGCCTAGGCAACCTTACTCAAGTTTTAGCCCAAAAAGCTAAACAGGTTATTGCCATTGAAAAAGACAAAAGATTGATTAGGATATTAAATAATAATTTAAAAAATTATAAGAACGTAAAAATCGTTCAAGGAGATATTCTAAATACGAAATACGAAATACGAAATACAAAATACAAGCTCGTCGCTAATCTGCCCTACTATATTACTTCACCTCTGATTAGAAAATTCCTGGAATTGAAAAACCCGCCTCAAGATATGACTTTGCTAGTCCAAAAAGAAGTAGCTCAACGTATTTGCGCTCAACCACCTAAAATGAATCTTTTAACGGTGGCGGTTCAATTTTACAGCAGACCTAAAATCGCTAATCATGTTTCTAAAGAACACTTCTGGCCTAAACCAAAAGTAGATTCAGCTATTCTAAGAATTAAGAATATTGGAAAACCAAAAGTTGATGTAGAAAAATTCTTTAAACTAGTTAAAGCTGGATTTTCTTCACCGAGAAAACAGTTAATTAATAACCTAAGCAGGGGATTAGATATCGACAAAAAACAAATAAAAAGAGCCCTGATTAAATGTGAATTAGATTCACAAACCAGGGCTCAGAACTTAAGGGTTAATGACTGGCTCACTTTAGTGAGCTCTATTTTGTTTTAATATTGAATTCCCAAGGGACTATGAAAGTTCCCTGGTATTTGGTTGGATGCCCCAAGGATGGCAAATACCAGCCAGATTCGCCCAGCTCTATGTTATCGGCGAATACTCTGCCGTCAAAGATATAAACACTGCCATCCAAATAAGCCCAGACCTCTTGCTGACCGATAAATTCACTCAGACGACCATTCCTATATTCCCGATAAGCATAAGCCATAAAGGAGAAACGGCCAAACCTTGAACCCAAGACAGGTTTTCCGCGTTTAAGAACAATCTCTGTGCCTGGATCTAGAAGATAATTATCAGGTCCAGGCGCGATTTTAATAAAATAAGGGCTATTGTTCTTAACAAGGAAATGCTTGTATGCGTCTCGCCCAGGGGTAAATGACTCGTTCCTAATACGGTAAGTAGTAAAACAACCCATCAAAGACATCAAGATAATCAATCCTATCAATAGATTTACTGATCTTTTCATTTTCGCACCTCCATATATTTTGTTTTTAAGTTTCTTCTTTAGATAATAACATCATACACTAATCCTTATAAAAAGTCAAGGAAATATTTTCTGTGGATAACCAATTAGAATAAGAGTTGGGAGATTATAAAAAATATTGTATAATATCCATATAAAGACCTAATTTTATTAATGAAACCACAAAAACCTTCCAAAAAAATATACTTTGTTGTAGGAATTTTTGTATTGCTCATAGGCATTACTATTGGCGGCTATTTAGTTCTAAAAAGTGATTCTACACAAGCTGATTTTCTTAAACAAATAGCTCAAAACATGCAAAGCCAGACCATAACTGACGATGCTGATTATGATGGATTAAAGGACTGGGAAGAAGAAATATATAATACTGATCCTAATGACCCGGATACTGATGGAGACGGATATTTAGACGGAGAAGAAGTGGCTTCTGGCTATGATCCAACCATTAAAGCGCCTGATGACAAATTAGAAAGTAAAAATAGCCAAGATGATGCTCGGCCTGATCCGGGCAACCTAACTCAAATGATGGAATATGTCTTGGCTGATCAATTAAAATCCGGCCAAATGCCGCCAATGATTGGCATTCAAGACATTAATTCATTGGACCAAAACCTTGGAGCAGCCATTGATGAAAAAGTTCTAGAAGCCTTACAAAAAACTTCATCCAGTTTCTTAGCTGAATTCATCCCGCCCTTTGAAAAAGAAAATCATAATTTTGAACTGACGCCTGATAATAACTTAGCCGCTATTCAAAATTATGCCGGTGAGGCGAGTAAAAAAGAAAAATCGATGGAACACTGCGGGATTGACCCGAACAAAGGCGACACTGATATTATCCAACAAAGTATTGAAACTCAAAACTATGAACAAACTGGTTGTTTGGCTGACATGTACCTAAATGCATACCAAGATATGTTGAATGTGCCTGTGCCTTTAGATTGGCTTGATATTCATAAAGAATTTCTCTTAGTTTTTTGGGAATTTCATAAAGTTTACCAATATATCCCAGAACATGATAGTGATCCTCTTAAAGGAATTATTGTTTTGGAAAGATTTGAGCAAGTTAACGGAAAATTTGTTAATTTATTAAAAAAAATACAAGCTGATTTAGAAAGTCGTTAAAAATGCTCTATTTTAAAAAACCGTCAAACAAAAGAGTAATTGCTTCTATCCTAATTATTTGTATAGTTAGCTTAACTGCTGGATCATTTTTACTTTATCCCCGTAAAACGCAGGCTGATGACGATGATTGGGCCAATATAATGCTGAACACCCTTGAACAAGTCTGGAATGTGCTTAAGACCATCTGGAGAGCAGCCATGAAAGGATATGAGGCAATCCAGGCGGCTATTGATAAATGGACGAAAAGCAAAAAACTTCATGAGTGGGCTCTGGGTGTCCTCCTTAATACCTTACTTCATCGCCTCTTGGCTCAAATAACTAATAATATTATTGCCTGGGTTCAAGATGGCAGTACACCAAGATTTTTATCAGGTGATTTAGACGACTGGATAAGAGACGCTATAGATATAACTGGCGGAATTTTTGTTAACCAGTATTTAGGTGCTGGTTGGCTTTGTGAACCATTTGATTTAGAGGTCCAAATCCCTCTTTTAGATGTACCCAGTTTTACAGATGAAATCCAGTGTACTCTTCCAGATGTAGTCACAAATATA
>NYYU01000056.1 GCA_002685955.1 Parcubacteria group bacterium
AAGCCTTGTCTTGATCTTATCTGACTTGACAACCATATCCTCAACGATTGTTTCCGAGTCAATACTTGTACCATAGATTGTTTCCGTCAGATTCCTTAACGCATCCATCCTTGCCGCCCTCTTTGCCATGAGCTTTTTCTGCGCACTAGAATATCCCGCATTCACAGTTGTGTGCAAACAGAAAACAAGTGCCATCATCATTATAAGACTTCCCGGAAAATATCTTATCAAGACCTTCATTTTTTGTCTCTCCTAAAATAATTTATAATATACGATAATATTGTCACTCTCTTTTCCAAGCACTCTATTTCATTGATCCTATAGCCCCTGCAGGAGGACGATTTTTTTCTGAATCACCGCCTGAGCTGCCGCCCGGACTAACGCTTGAGCCATAGCTGCTGCCGGATGACTTCTTATCCTCATCACTCGGAGGAGCACCCATTCCGACCGCCTTAAACACCTTACCGTCAAAATTAACCGTAGTCCCCAGTATATCAGTTACCGGGCCCAACTCAATCTCCAATGTCACCTCCGCACTGCCATCATCATTAAACTTACTATCTGTTTCAGTCGCACCCTTGATTAATGCATCAAGCCTTGTCTTGATCTTATCTGACTTGACAACCATATCCTCAACGATTGTTTCCGAGTCAATACTTGTACCGTACACTGTTTCCGTCAAGTTCCTCAACGCATCCATCCTTGCCGCCCTCTTTGCCATGAGCTTTTTCTGCGCCTTGGAATATGCCTCGACTGTATTAAAACTTGATCCACAGATAAAAATGGCCAAAATAATAGACATGCCGTACAAACATTTTCTTGTAATCACTGTCCCTCTCCTCTCATTTTTGTGTACCAAAAAGAATACTTAAGAAAAGTAAATGCTACTTGTCTGGTCCGACTGCTCCGGAATATACCTTTTCATCTTCTTTCTTGTCTTCTTTTTTATCTTCTTTCTCGTTAGAAGTGGTTGGCCCGACTGCCCCCGGATATACCTTCTTTTCTTCTTTCACTTCTTTCTCTTGTGTGGTACTACATCCTCCAAGAAAAAAACAGATTAACATAAAACCTATTATTACGGTTAAAAAGACAGATCTCCTCATACTTGCCTCCTTTCATCTAAAAGTTAAAGTAGCAACCAATACTAATACCTGTCCATATTATAGACGGTCATTTCTAACGAATTCATTTAAGAATATAAAGCCGCAATACTTTTGCTGTGAATACATACCTATAAACACTGAAAATATTTTTGATTATTTTGGACTAATGTGTAATTACAGACGGACAATTCTGAAGAATTCTTATTGAAAAAGATTCTTCGTTCCACTTCACCACACTCAGAATGACAAAATGTGAAGGGTTCTACCCTCAACCCACACAAATATTGACGGGTAAAAATGACGGGCAGCAATGGATTCAGATGGAATGCAGGAAATATTAAGATATTATATGCTCCCGGCAGAAAGTTTTTTAATCTAAAAAACATAACCTTCCCGTCTTAATATTGATAGAAGGAGTTGTCTTAAATTTTGTTTGAATTTCCTCTCAAATGTGATATATAAATAGCATATTTCAACGAGCATGCAAGTGTTTTTCTTTGAATATCTTAAGACAGAATGATATCACAGCGTCTCATTATGTGGGGGAAACGACCGAAAAATCTCAACTTTAAATTTCCCATACGTTAAACATAAGAGACTCTGTCTAATTTCCAGAATTTTATCTCTCAAAACTTATGATAAAAGCTATTATACAGGGAGGTACAAACATGAATTTATTCTGCAAAATATGGATACTCATGTTAGTCACTTTGCTGATGTGCTGCAGAACATCAGCAGCACAGGAATCCGCACAAGAGGAGCTACTTCTGTTTACACCTCTGGAAGCAGATGAACTGAGACAGACAAAGGACGACTGGGACCTGATCCCACACACTCGCTCACTGCCTGATGGGCCTCTCATCAGGATAGAATTCCCTCAGATCAAGAACTCTGACTACGGACCAACCATTAATATCGTTTCTCCTGCAAAGATTCTGATCATTTTTGAAGAAAACCATGCACCTGTTAACATGGACTCACTTCAGATATATGCCAAAAAGGGATGGATAAAGAAGTCTTTAACGGCACGCATTAAACCATATATTGAAGGGAACAGTATCAAGGTTGACAAAATGAAGGTTCCCAACGGCAACTTTACGTTTAATATCTCTATAGCTGACCAGGCAGGTACTGAAACATTCACTACCTATCGGATGATAGTGACTAAATCATAATTTACATCACGGAGTTTTCTGTGCTGCAAATTTACCCTGAGGAATAACAATACTTTTTATTCCTCAGGGTAAATCATCTCCTGGGCAAGTCCGCTTCAGGTACGACATGCCGCAATGCTTTAACATAAGATTGTATATATATGAAAGACTGCCACTTCAGGACTCTATATCATTCATACCCACGTTACCTGCCACTATATCTTCTCTTTATCATTCTAGCCCTTTCCGGTAATCCCTTTGCCGCTGATATAAAGACTTTTACTACGTGGCTGAATGAGGGCTGGACGGCATCAGATCATTATGATAAACAAACAACCGAAAAATATCATACATTCTCAGAACAGGAAGAAAGGACACTGAATGAGTTTGTACTATTGGCAGAAAGAAAGTGGGGGAAGAACAACGTCTCAATTCCGGAAGCTAAGGTCTGGGTGCAATACGAAGACGACCTGGAAGTAAGGAGTTCTGTTGATTTTGAAAATGGAGTAGGCAGCGTACAGATCCTGCTTGAGAAAGAGCAGAAAGCCGATTCCGATACTGTAAACCGGCAGTTAGCGGAAGCGGTGGAGGACCTCTTTCTGGGCAGGGACGAAAGGCCAGTTGAAATGATGAGGAGGCTTATGTCTCCAGAGAAAGGTAAAGACAAAGAGAAACCCGTACCCACAGTAACCAGGCCCAAACCGGAGATAAGTATGAAATACTATACGGTTCAACAGGGTGATACCCTGTGGGGGCTGTCTAAACGTTTCAAGGTCAGCCGTATAGAGATAGCACAAAACAACAATATTGGGCCGGATGACTGGCTGATTATCGGACAACGGCTGCTTATCCCTGGCCAGAGGATTGAAAGTACCCCGGCAAAGAGTAAGAAGATTGTGAAACCGTCTGCAAAGAGACCCAGGGCGCCACTCTTACATGGTCTCCTGAATAACAGTGACGGTACTCCAGTTACACATAAGAATGTAGCAGGTTATGCAAACGAAATTGTACGATCACAGGCGCACAGAACTGCCAGTGTACACGGTACTGACGGCATAAACAGGCAGGCAGTGTCAATCAGCTTCAGGCTGATACCCGACCACCTGAGGATTCGTGCAGAACGCTACCGCCAGTTTGTACGCAGGTACTCAGAAAAGTTCGGTATCTACGCACCGCTTATATACGCTGTCATCCATACGGAATCAGCATTCAACCCTATGGCCCGTTCCGGCGCCCCGGCATACGGCCTGATGCAGCTGGTACCCGGTTCAGGGGCACGCGATGCCTACCTGATGGTCTATGGCGTAGATAAATATCTGGACCCTGAATACCTGTACGATCCGGGAAACAATATTGAGCTGGGAACCGCATACCTGCACATACTGGACGGCCGCTACCTGAAACGTATTGAAAACCCGACCAGCCGAATGTACTGCAGCATTGCAGCTTACAATACAGGAGCGGGCAACGTGAGCCGGGCATTTACAGACAGTACATCTATACGACAGGCAGCTACAACTATTAACCAGATGAGTCCGGATCAGGTTTACGCCAGATTACGTTCCGATCTTCCATATGAGGAGACGAAGAATTACATTAAAAGGGTATGTGACCGCATACCCCTTTATGAGGAAAGAGATGGCGGGTGAGATGTGGTTTGTGGTGGTATAAAGTGTGATTATCAGTCTTTAATGACTATAAAGAGGTTAAAGAATTGAAAGAATCTGAATAAAGGCAATTCGAATCATTGATTGGCATTGCTCCGCAATCTTGCAAGGTATAATTGGCCTGCACCTGACTTACTCGAAAAGTACCTCTCCGGATACAGTAGCAACGGCATACTTGCCTTCTTTTCCAACTTCAAATGTTTCCGGATAGAATGTCCCTGTCAATTTTCCCGGGACAGCTGAACCGTATACGTCTCTGCCGGCTTGTTTTACAATTGACAGGATCGCTTCTGTGCGTGCAGACAGAATGGCCATCGCGGTATTCTTATGGCCTGATATCTCAGCTTCTGCCCGGGATGAGATCTTTCTGCAGTTGCGTCTTCTAACCGGATCTTTTATCTTGATCTCAGCCTTGGACACACAGAGCATTATCTCTTCATCAAGTTGCTGATACTCATATACTGCATTTGGAGGTACTGATGCCTCTGTCGCAAAGTTTGCTTCATCAAATGCAAGAGCATCATTATTAAACCTGGCTGAGAATTTCATTCCTGCCGCGAACTCTGCCAGGCTGCGTGAGGCCATTATCTTTGCTGCCCTCTGTTTCATCCTTTCTCCTATCTTGCCCTCTCTATAGTCAATCCCGAATCCAATCGCCTGAATTGCCCCGCCCCTCCTTACCTCTTTCAGAGTAAATGCGGCATCTCCTCCTGAATCAATCACTATAGCCTTCCTCCTGCCATACGGATGCACCTTAACATTTCCACTGTTTACCTTCACTGTCAACACAGACTCGTTATCACCGGGCCCGGCACCTTCTGTTTCAGACGCAGGTTTTTCCTGAATATCTACCTCAAAGTCAGTACCGGTAACCTCTATTGTCCCAGGCCTTGTTACAACTCTAAACAGATCCCTCCCCTTCATTACCTTAAAACGAGCGTTACCGTTGATCAAACTGTAATTTCTCGGGCGGATTCCCAGGCCAAGTTCTCCATCAATAGTAACAGTGGAATGATCCGATAATTCCAGCTCTGTATCTTTGACTTCGGAACGGATCACCTTTATCATAGGGAAATTTCCTGAAATAGAAGCGGCAGGAACCTCCTGAACACTTCCCGAAAGCAATCTATATTCATTTGTTACATTTCTCCGGCAGCCAGTAAATACAGCTATACACAAGATTAATATAACTGCCGCTGCATCTCTTTTGATCACCATGTCTATCCTCTTGAGGTAATTATAAAATTTTTAGAGTAACACAGAGATATTCTGATGATTTGCTGCCCCCGCTATCTTCTTTGAAATGGAGAAACTGTATCAACTACAACAGGTCTGTTTTCGGCAGATCAGCCGGATCTCTTCTCAAAGTATATCAGCTTCTTTATCCTGCCATATTTTATATCAGCGGCAAAGTCACTATAAATGAGCGTCCTGCCGCAATAATTCTTTCTGACCCTCTCAGGTTCACCATAAGCCTCCACAAATCGCTCTATATCCATTGGCTCTTCAAGCTGTTTCTCCACCACCTCTACGACATTGTTTATGGCAAGCACACTGATGCTGTTACCCCGGTATATCTCTCCGGTAAATTTCCCTATGACAAACACCCTGCCCTTCATCTTATTCAGCTCCTCTGCGGTATCATCAGATACCGTACCTATCCTGACCGGAGGTTCCTGCCCGGTGGTGTCTGATTCCGCCGCTGCCGTCTCGGCATCAACACCTGCATCCCTCCTGGCCCTGTCGGCATAAGGCCCGTGTGATTCAATGCCCAAGAATTCGATCCATGCCTCAATCGCAGACGCCTTTCTGTCACGTTCTGACTGAATAGAGGCCATATTGTAGACAGGGTCTGCAAAGTCGGGGCTGCGGTCTGATATCTCATTCAATAACCTTATTGCATTATCTGCAGTATCTATATTGTTGGCTGTACCGAAGAGGTAGAGGGCCACAGCCTTGTTGTTCAACACCTCAGGATTACCAGGCCCGATCTCCAGGGCATCATCTGCCATTCCAATCGCATTTGTATATCTTCCTGCCATTATGAGGGCAGATGTCAGATTTATGCGGGCGGGTATATAAGTGGGGTCCTTATTAGTCGCAAGGCTTAAATAACTTATTGCAGAACTGATATGCTGAAGAAACACCTTCTCTTTCAGGCAGTCCCGGTGCCCATCACCCCTCAACTTTACGGCCAGTGTATCTGTATCAGAAACAGTAGATAGTTTGAATCTTGAGAACACTCTCTCGCTGCACGACAACAGGCGTTTCATTGCCAACTGATAATGACACAATCCCAGATTGTTAAATACCTCCCTGCCGGGGAAGTGTTCTGAGAATGCACTAAACAGCAGGATTGCGTCTGAGTACCTGCCCAGCTGGTACAGGTTGACGCCAAAAGTAAAATAGTCCAATATCTCAGCAACAGCAGCAAGTTGAGACCTGAGAAACTCAGCCCTCATCTCAGGGCCGGGATGGCGCGGGTCGTCATATACAGTGCCGTCTGCTGTCTGCGAAATCCAGTCCTCAAAGAAATCCTTATTCCCATCACTCTCTACGATCGCGTATGGATCGTACCCGGCTACGGCCATTGATATTATCCCGTATGCATCTGCCTGCAGTTCCTTTGTCCTGACGAACTTATCAGATTCAGGAGCATCGGCTCTGATGTCTCCGGTCTGCTCCAGCTGTGACTTCAGCTCGTCCTTCACTTCTTTTCTTTTTATATGTTCTTCTACTGCCGTAAAGGCAAAGGCGTGCCAGAAGTCATTGTTTGAGAGGTGGGCCAATTCATGCCCCAACAGAAAGGCAAGCCTGGAGTCTCCCGCTTCCTCTGTTACTCCTCCACTGTAGCATAACTTCAGTGCACCGTGTGTAAGAATGATACTGCCGTCTTTAAGTGCGATAGCCCATGGGTACCCTTCGCTTCTGACTACCAGGAGCCTGGGAGCTCTGCTTCCCATTTTGTCGGATGCCATAGACACTCTCTCAAAGACACCCTCCGCACGGATCACCAGCTGGTCTTCTTCTGCGGATACAACACCATAATTTTCTACCCACCAGGAACCGTGATGCTTCATCTCCTGTATATCAGCAGAATATGCATCGCAGACAACCGAGACAGCAATTATCAATATTAATAATAATATCTTCGTCATGATCAAAACAGTGAAATCAGGTTCTCAAATTCCTTCTCAAGGACCCTGAACTCTACTCCCGTAAACACTCCGGCATCAACTATACTCTCAATATCACTCAATGACCTTGAGATACCAAGCGGCAGGCCTTCTCTCTCCAACACACTGACAAACCGCCTTACATCATTAATATTGTAATAGTCTTCAGTCCTTATTACTGCCGCAACCCTTCCGCCCTCACACCACTGGCCAAACCGCACAAAGAGAGGCTCATCTGTCTCTATGAAGACGGCCTCATCCGCCATGGCGGCAGACTCTCTTAAAGACTCACCTTTATCAACCTCAATCTTTATACCTTCACAAGCCTGTATTGTCCTATCCGAGGCCTTCATACTCTTGAGCAGGCCAGTAATGCTGCCCAGGAGGATTGATACCTCCTCTTTATTCTCTGCCATTGCCTCAATCCGGATATCCGTCAGACAGACACCTGTCCTGAAGGCAGCACCATTTGCTGAATAGGTGCCCGCAAAACCGAAATAGTAAGAAGGCCCATTCCCAAACAGAGATGGTACTGAATCATCCCCGATATCATCTGCCAGGGCCGCCACTCGTTCCTTGACAAATGAAAGTTTCTCAATCTCAGTATCCCTGGAAACATAAAGCATGATCAAGAATACTGCCGCAGCAGCGGCCAGTGAATAAGGCACATACCTCAATAGTATTGCCCGTGCCGAAAACCATGAATTCCACTGTGGTTCTTCCTGTACCGTTACGGTCTCAGACAATACTTCAGGGCATTCCTCAACCCCCTCCTCTTCCTGCATACCTATGACCTCAGTAAGCAGCTCATGGCAGTCACTGCACGAACTAATGTGCCCTACTAAGGCATTCCTGTCCGCATCGCCAAGTTTATCATCCAGAAAAGCCGCAAGGCGCTCCTGTGAAGGGCATTCAGTATCTACCTTCTCTCTATTTATTTCCATGGATAAATATTTACCTATCATTTCATTCTCTACGTTAATTAGACGGTTATTTTCATTCTTTTTATCCACTATTTTATCTCCTTTTTATGTGAATGGAGTATTTCCAGATCATGTGCCGGGCCTGTACTGCCGGTACTTGTCCACCCCACACCTTCAATCAATCTGCAAACTGAGTTCACCCTGATACACTTTCCCCGCCCGATATGCCTGAGGTGATAATATCCTTTAGATCGCCTATGCTTATATCTCTGGACAGGAGCTCTTCCCTGAAGATCACAAATATTGTCTTTAGCTTCTTATCGACATAATTTCGCTCTCTTTTCAAAACCCTTGCAATTTTCGAAATCTTGACATTGCCTTCAAACCTCATCCTCAATAAGAGCCGGTCCTCATCCGAAAGAGACTCTCTGATATTTTCCATAACATTCTCCAGCCGGCCCTTCTTCTCTGAAATCTCTTTCATTACAGCGGCTCTGTCCGGTGCAATATCCCGCTCGTCAGAAACATTGTCCATAAGCTCAACAACCCTGGGCCTTTTGCTCCTTACGTGTCTTCTCTGAAGCAGTGTTACCATCTCGTATGCCCTGTCCCGGCTGATCGAGGCCCCATGGTTTGTTGTCAGGGTACTATACGCCTGTTCAAAAGAGTAGTTCTTCCTGTAAACCAGTTCCTCAAGTATAACGGCATCCTCACCCATATCCATCGCCTTCTGTGACGGCCTCCATCTTCTTCCGGACCGCATCCTGTCTATAAGTATCCTTGAAATTACAACTGTGATATAGGTCTTATAGCTGCTGCCTCCCTTGAACTCACGGATCTTCCTGCAGCCATTTTCCAGCAATTTCTCGTATACGTAGGAGTTGCACTCATCTGCATCATCACCCGTAATACTGTGCCTGTAGCAGAATTTCCTTACTACCTCATTCGTTATATTCAGGTTTGATTCAAGGAGGGCCTTTGCTTCTTCATGGTTCATAAAAAACTCCCGGGGTTTAAGCAGTCAGTTAATGTCAAGAGGCTAACATATCCGGCAGGTAATTTCAATTCAAACATATACCATGCAGATTTAGAATAGGAATTAGATTAATATCAAGGCATACTGTCTCATGTCAGGTATGAATGTAAATAAATCTTGCCTGTCATTCGAGATTGGAAAGTGTGATTAGAAGAAGGCAGGTAATAACAATATTGCCAGAATGGCAATCATATGGCATACTGCTCACTTCATAGTCCGGACCGAGCGGATATAGAGAGGATGTGAATTATCTCTTCAGGATGATCAGTTTAATATAAGAACGACCATGAGGACTGGATTATAAGCTTAGCAGTAAAACCGGCAAGGGTTTTCTGAGATAGCTCAACCATTTACACCTGAATAGAAGGTCATAAACAGCATGCCTCTACAGGCAGTCCGCGTAAGGAACGAGCCAGCCTGTGGAGACCTGCTTTATTTCAGTATAAATACCTGATTACACTACTGCTTTCGCCTGAAAACGATTTTCTCTACAATACCGCTTTCCGGCTCATACAGGAGTGTTGCATCGTAGTTTTTGGAAGGGCCGTACATAATCTTGTCACGAACGGCACCGATAGCAGAGATCATCAGACCGATACCAGCCCCTATACCGGGAATACCACGCTTGGTCGGATCTGTAGATTCCATTTCTACCTTCCCTTCATGTTTGTCCACCATGTAAATCCATTTGCCCAGTCTTTCCGGTATCTCATTTGTCGTGAACTTTGAGATAAGGGCCACTTCTATCTCATCATTGTCGGTTTTCATGGCTCTTGAAAGCTCCTTATCAAAGATCTTGAGATCTGCAAAGGCAAGACTGTCCATAGGTGTGTCCTCGTCATCAGCCGACTGAGCTTGAGCTTCAACTTCGCCCGGTTCAGTATCGTAAACCGAACTGGTTTTAGAACCGGTACTTGAACAGGCACTTATCATCATTACAAATATTAATAAACCTGCATATTTCTTAATCATCACAATCCTCCTTATATTAAATATTATCATTCCTTAAATTAGTTCTGTAAAGGACTCCCGTATAATCATCTGGTGCGGACGCTACGAACGTAGTACTTACTGTCATCGGTCTCCAAGGTCACTATTCCTGCACGAACAGAGACAGGCCACGCCTTACCTGATGACCGTTTGTCGTTACTCCAGAACCATTGCTGTCTCAGATCAAAGAGAGGGTCAATGTACCGTACACCTTCCTTTCTGGGTTCCAGGAGAGATGCCAACTCCTCAACCGTCGGCAGCCGCCAGTCTGAAAAGCCTGCGTAAGATCCTCTGTTTAACCGGTCCACATAATCTTCCGCCTCTCTATAACTCAATTCATTGGATGACCCGGACTGCTGCCACATCAGTCCGGTAGCATAGTCAATAACTACTTTGCCTCCTCTGGTAAGCAGCTTCTCATACTGGTTTGGAAAATCCCCGTCAGGATTCCACTCTGAGTCTCTGAATCCTCTTTCTTCAATCATCTTCCTTATCTCACTCTTTGAAAGAGTCAGTGATCTGTTCCTCAACTGTACAATTTCAATGTTGTCCAGAGGATGGCCCAGCACCTCCGCCTCCATTGCTCTCTTATCCTCTGTACCTGTATATGGTTTACGTGTGACGTCCTTTTCAGCCCCTGCTTCATCTTCCCGAGGCCTCGTGTGATCTTCTATTTCTATCTGTTTCTTTAATTCATTCTCCTGCCGTCTCAACATCTCTTCCCAGCTGCGCAGCGCCTTTTCCCGTTCACGAAGGCTTTTTTTTTCTTTCTGCATCCTGCGCAGTTCAGGGTCCGGCATGACATCGGCCCTCTGAGTGCCTTTTGCCGGCAACATAAATACAAAATCACCCTCTCCCTCCAGGCTTCCATAATTAGGAGTCTGTTTTTGTTCTGAAGCCTTTGAAACTGAAGGCCGCAAATATGCACCCAGCTCGCTGGCAGTGACGACACCATCATCATCAGCATCAGCATGGCCCTCTATACCTCTGAGAAAATATTCGGTAAACATACCATGCCCATCTGCCTCCAGTACCTGTTCTCCCTTTCCACCGGCCGTTAACATCTGTATCGCCGGCAGGGACGTAACTTTTTTTAAATACCCTTCCATTGATGCTGAATACCTCGGCCCTGAACGAGTCAAACCTAATCCCGAATAACAGGCGTCTATTACATAGTAGATATGCTTTGCCTGTATGCGTTTAGAAAACTCTCTCACCTGGGCCATGGATATGGCAGATGAATAGTAGTTCTGCATTTCCCCATCAACCGGAATAATGTATCCGTACTGGTGCCCCCCTATCTCCTCTGTCTGACCGTGTCCGGCAAAAAAGATCAGGACCCTGTCCTCCTTATGTACCTGGCGCGGCAATTTGTCCCCCAGGACTTGAGTAATGTTATTTTTAGTAGCCTCACTGTCCATGAGGGTAATAATTTCATCAAAGCCAAAATCAGCAAGGTGGCTTTCCACTGATTTTGCATCATTTACTGCATATTCCAGCCCCGGCCATTTTTCATACTTGTTTATCCCAATCACCACTGCCCAGCTTTTATTGTAGAACATGGCGATATTGATAGAATCTGCAGATACTGCCAGATCCTCAACCTCATTGAGCTGTTTAATCTCCGTTTCAGCGTCTTCCCCATAAAGCCTTTCAAAGGGTAGTACCAGAAATGAGATTATGACAAGGATAATAATATAATTCATCTTTTTCATAATGTTTTCTAAGGATTATTAACAGTTAAGAAATATTCCATATATAAACTATCGTTTAAGTGCCAGTGGAAAATCCGGTAATGTCTTTTGTATTTCTGTAGTAGGATGCTGAGCCCCATTCGTCATCTCTTTTACGCGCTTGGTAATATATAAATCCAGTTCTTTTACTGAAACAACCGTATTTCCATCATAGTCAGCCTTCCCTTCCAGGCCCTCTAACAATGCCTTGGTAAAAGCGCCATGCCCCCATTCCTTGCTTTCCTGACTCGATTCCTTTCCTGTAGACGCGGCCAGTACTACCACACCGCTGCCGGTATTAATTAATTGCTGCAGGATGCCAGTCATGTCCACAACAACTCCACGCCTCTTTCCGGTTACGCTCCCACTATGACAAGTGTCTACCATAAAGACAACCTTTGAAGGAAGACTGGAAACAGTATCCTGAAAATCAAACCATTTAACCCCATTTTCCCATGGTTTTTTCGGATTACTATCATAGGGCAGAAAATAATAGTTGCCCCTGACATCCTTTATACCATGACCCGCGACAAATATAACTGTAGTATCTTTCTGGGTAGACTCTTTTAATATCCAGTTCAATCCATCCAATACATTTATCCTGTTCGCTTCACTATTTGTCAACAGGCGGTTGTGAACATTCTTATATAACCCTCCACTTTGAGTTTCAAAAGCATCTGATATTGCAGAGGCATCAACATGAGCATAGTCCAGGTCAAGGCCATATTCCTTATCTTCATATTCTGAAACACCTATAGAAAGAACATAGAGATCAGGTTTGTAAATATTGCCTTCACTAAATCCAGTCCCAGTCCCGGCCCCCTGCCATATTACATCAACCCTCCCTGGTTCAGACTCACCTAATGCATTAGAAGCAATTATCTCAATTTGATTGTTTTTCTCTGACAAATATACAGTGACATCTATCTCTGCGTAAGAACCATCGATTTCCTTGCTATCCTTATTCATAATACCTATGCCCCGATCCTTTTTCTGACGCATGCCATTAACCTGTATCCAGATATCAGTTATGGGATTATCGTCGTGTGATATTGCTTTTGCCTTCACCCTGATATGATCTCCAGGCACAGACATTTCTTTTTTACCGGGAGAAATAATTGAGACCGTTGGCGTGGACAGATCGGGGGGTTCGGAAACTACCTGTTCCTGCTCACGTTCTATTTTATCCATTTCTGGACTATGGGCATCTTTGCCAGCATCCTCACTTACTGTTTTGCCAGTCGAAGCCTTGTCCTGCTTAATTGCTAATTTATCTTTATAAGATATTACAGCCTGGGTTTTTATAAGATCGACGTCAGGAGGTGCACCAAATCCTGTTTCCCTGAACGTTTTTCCCTCATATTGAATAGTTGTATTCAGTATATCTGTTATCGTTCCTGTTTCAACTTCCATAGTTACTTCAGCACTGAGGTCGTCATAATATTGATAATCAACTTCAACTGCACCTCTTATGAGGATCTTTAGCCCGGCCCTGATCCTGTCTGATCCTACCACCATATCATTAACTGTAGTCTCAGAATCAATACTTGTACCATAAATCAGCTCTGCCAATTTCCTTAACGCATCAAGCCTTGCCGCCCTTTTCGCCATAAGCTTCGCCTGTACAGGTGAGTACTCTTTGGCAATAACAGGACTTAACCCGCACGCATATACAAGAACAGCGCAAAGAATAAAAATAATCAGTCTGAATCTGTATTCATAAATGGTATCCATATACTACCTCCCTCACCTTTACACCTGTTTTTCCCATGATTTGCTTATGTTTAGAATTATAGACGGTAAAATATTTCATTTTTCGAACATAATAACTTAAGGGTTATGAAATTTTACGACTGACATTGAAACAATCAAATGGCCAGCAAACGCTTTATCTGAAGAGCAAATATTCTCATCATACAAGGCCACTGAAAATCTATAGTCCGGAAAATACTGATTTTGGGCATGAAATAGCACTACCTCCTCATAAATCCCTGTAGACAGTTTACGCTCTGTATTCCAGAATACTACAGGTGTCAACAGCATAACGGCAGATAAAGATTCAATTTTAAGTAAATAAAGGGTGTCCTCATCTGTAACCAAAATAATTAAATACTCATTTTGTCAGGACTGGCTCCAGCTCCGAGGCATACCTTGAAAATATTACTCAAGAATAACATCTATTTAGAAAAAACTTCGAAACTAACCGTCTACAATATGGACGGAGATGTTAAGCATTACAATTATTCTGTTCTTTGCCAATCAGCATTGAGGTTTTACGAATACTGTTTCTATCTTTGATATGCAGGTATCTACACACTATATATGATTCCAGCAACCCGTCGATAGATTATCGCGTCGAAAACAGGTTGTGCACTACTTTAATCAACGTGGAGTTTTTCCTGTAACTTAATGAATAATAAGAATATACCGTATCATGTCAAGTCAAAAAAGTGCCTGTTTCCCTCTATTTTTTTACTTGACACAACCAGGATTATTGATTTGAATGTGAAAATATATACTAAATTCCATGTTAGACAATATGTCTTTTCAGATACATTTCCGATAATCGGTTAAATATCATAGTACTTTGCACATACGCACTATATAAACATATTTCTATTCATCAGTTTCTTGTACTGTAGAATATGCAGAAAGTTGCTCTTGTATCAGTGCCGGCTACCTTGGACACAACAAACATAAGGTGAAAGGAAAGACACAATTGAAGTTTTCAATAACTAAAATTACTGTATGCATACACATCTTCCTTCTCTGCTCATTGTATGTAACAGAAGCCGGTGACAAGGACCCCACGGCTGAACTGAACGAGTTTAACACCAGCATGACAAAGATAGAAGACGGCATAGACAGACTGCAAAGTGAAGAACTTACTACTTTTTCGTCTGTCGAATTAATAACATCAGGAGATCCAGACGCTGCACAGCAAGGCTATAAGGATGCCATTGAAACCATAAAGACAAGGATCATATTGGAAGACATAATCCAGGAGGAGATCCGGCATGCTTCAATACTGCATAAAAACCTTGCAAATGCCTATTCTGCAGAATGGAATGAAAAGATGGCAGTGGTTGCCAACGAGTTTGAGGCAGAGTTGAGCGAGGCTATTGATAGCCTGGATAAGGAAGCAGAAAAATTCTCAGAGGTTCTGGATACAGAAAAAATGGACATATTTGATCACCTGGCCAGAGACAAGACCACCCTGCTGGAAACAATAAAGAATCAGCATGTAAATGCAAGTCAATTTGAGACAGACTTTTTTGTCCAGCTGGACCAGATGACAAAACTCAGCAGGAGTGTAGATAAAACGCAATTACTCTTTTTTGAATTTGTCGTAAACTGCCTTGACCTTCAAGAGGAAAGATTAGAAATCGAGAAGGTCATGGTAAACATGAATATGACCAATTATCTTGACGTCCTTCAGGGACAATCAATCGATGCCGGAAACATTTCCACTGCACTGGATTTTACTTTTGCTCAATTCATAAAAGATTCAACACCGAATATGCCGGCTCCCCTGCCAGTCGACAATGGTTTCACAGTTGACATTAAACCTGATAGAGGTGTTGGAGGCATTTATCATGCCGGTACACATGACAAGATAAAATTTACGATAAATGCAACGCAGGATTGCTGGTTTATTCTCAGATATAGAGATACCATGGGAGACGAAAAACAGCTGTGCCCAAATGAGTCTTATAACGGAGGAAATTTTTTAAAGGCTAACATTCCACTGGTAATCCCGGATGATTTACCTTATGACTTTGTAGCACAGAAGCCGTTCGGAATTGATTCACTGGAGGTAATTGCCTCACCTGACCAGATTGAATATATCCCTGAAACTGACAAACTTGCCATGGGGCCATACATGGGGCCCTCAAAATCTAAAAATTCACTTGCTTTAAGAGGCATAAATATGCAGAAAGAACAGAGCTCTGAATCCTTTCTTCAGGGTGGTTCTTATGATAAGGTATTTTACAACCCCGAATTGTCAGGAAATGCAGTTATCTCAAAAGCTTTTATTCGCGTTGTTCCATAAAGGAGGGAATATTATGAAGGCCAGGATTGTATTGCCATTACTTGTGTTGTTCATTATTACTTTTGGATCATGCCAGCTTCTGCGAGGTGCCGAGTTGGTAGACTTTCAGAAGAAGGTTGATGAGTATAAGAGCATCCTTGGCGCAAACGAACTTGTCAGGGCAGACGTGAATGATGCCAGAGAGGCGGTTATTAATGCCGGTACCCCAGAGGAAAAAGCTGAGGCCTACGCCACACTCACAAAAAACATGGCAGAGACAATTGTGAATTATAAGAAAGCAGAAAAGGCCCTGGACGATGTATTAGCAACTCTGGAGGAGGGCATAGACATGGGTGACGAAGGGGGTGCAACTCTACAGGGCGAACTCGACAACTATATGGGAGATATTGATTTTGTTTTTGAAGAAATGCAAGAGACTATTTTAAATATGGGCACGAATACTGATATGGACGATGACTTAAAGGAAACAGTACAAGATAACAAAGCTCTCTTTCTGGATATGTTTAAAAACGCAAAAAAAGAAAAGAAGGAACTAATGAGTCTTTTAGAGGGAAAAGGAAGCAGTGAAAATGCCATAGATAATCTGAGGGCAACTTTTAAGTACGCAAAATCAATGTTAAGCTTTTCCAGACAAATGCACACCATTGACTTCAAGATCACGGCGGCTGTGGGAAAAGTGACAGGCTTACAGGAAAAGCTGTCTGACCTTATGGAGTCATCATTCCAGGGAATGTCTCCCGATGAGTATCTTGAAGGCATTCATTCGGACCAATACGACGCATCATACATGAACTTAATTTTAGTCAAGGATTTGAAAAATGTAGGTACTGATTTTAATTTTCTGGGCAAGGAATATCAGAAAAAACTTAAGTTGAAAATAAAGGCCATGAAATCAAAGCCAAAACCCGGAAGCGTTAAGGATAATGATAAGTCTCATGCATATTTTTATGACAGAAAAGCGATGCGCTGGTTCTGGGTAGATAAGGATAATCCCAGAGGAGAAAAAAATTATGCACCCTTTGACTATGAAGCAGGAACCGGCCTTTATATAAAATATAAAGCTGGTAGGTGGTATAGTTTTGCACCAATTTATAACGGTCAGGATGTAGAAATATTCCCGGACTCAACAGAGGAACAACCGGACTCAACAGAGGAACAAATAGATGACCAAACAAATCAAACACAAAAGGAAGGAGAGTAGGAATATGAAATTTCTAACAGCTTTTTTATTTTTATGCCTTTCTGTCACATTTACAGCAAACGTTTATGCTGACACAGAATCAGAAAAAGAAATACAAGAAGCAGAAATCACTATGGACACCAGCGACCTTGATGATGTAGAAAAAGCAATCACTACTGCAAAGGATAAGCTGGCCAAAGTTTCAAAGAAAGAGGATGACCAATTTGACAACTTGCTGATCGACATAATAGGCGGAACCTACAAAAGCGAAGGATACCTTATTTCTGTTCAGAAGGAAGCGTTTGCTCTGATAAATCACTACAACATGAAACTTACTCCACTGGTTGAGAAAAAAGTTAAAAGAGCGCAGGAAAGGGCTAAACGCAGAAAAGATAACGAATGGGTAAAAAGAGCACAAAATTCGCTAAATGATATGAAACAACTGAAAACTGAAATTGAGAAATACAACCAATATCTAAGCAAAGATGGGAAAAAGATCACACTGACCAATGATATCTTTCAGTCCAGAGCGGACGAAACTGTCGCAAAAGTTCAGGGCAAAGCAGTAATGTTGAAATATCTGGACATTGCCGAAGATAAATTGGAATATTTTCTGACCGGACACGCAGAAAAGATCTACCCTGAGATTATGGATGGTAAAAAACCTCTCACCAGCTGGTCGACATACAAAAACATTGTAAGAGATGCCTTAATGAAGATAAACAAAATGGACACCTATGGTGTCGAAAAGAAATTAAGAAAAGCTGTAGAAAAATATCCGGATAAGGATGAGGTTGCTCTGCTATACTCTTATGTACTTTTGATAAACAAGAGTGATCCCAAAAAAGTTGAATTGGGCTATAGACATTTAAATCAGGCCTTTGACAAGCTTGAGACCGAGAAATTGGCTTACAATCTTGTTCGTGTCGGGCTACGCGTAGGAAAGCTTAAAGATGGGCAAATCCTGAAGATAATTGACCATGTAAGTCACCGTAAAGACTCAAAAACTCTTGTCAAACTGAACAACATGTTATTATACCTTTATTTAAAAGATGGCAATTTTGATAGAGCCGTCGATTACATGCAAGAATTAAAGTCCTTTCGCTTTGACCTGTCAAAGATTTCGCCTGTGATTAAGTTCATTATCTATCTAAAACAGGGTAACTATGAGATGATCGCAACTGACGTAGCACCTTATGATACAAATAAGCAGGTTGAAGAATTAATTACTTCCTGAATGGGAATTTGTAAAACCATAGTAATTTACACAAGGAATTAGAAATTAAGAATGGACTTCCTGTTCCACATTTTTGAAACGTTTTCTGAGATTACTTCAGCTATCGGGTGGATATTCGCACTCGCCTTCTGCGTCTCGTTAGTTATTTTAGCAATTCTTCTTGCTAACAGCATGCAAAGGCTGAAAAAATACGGGTGTAAAGCAGGACTTGCCAGGGAACTGAAGTCCCGTATCCTGGAATCTTCTAAATTCCTTAATATGCTATACAGAGGTAATGTTCATGCCGCAGAAGCCGGCAAAGAACTTATGCATATTTTGCCGGATAAGAATAAACATCTCCTTTTTCGAGAGTTCCTTGGCCGATTTTTATCCAGACCTGTCCAGAATCTGGAAAGCCAGCCTTCCTTACAATCACTATCAGATGAGTTTGCTATTGTTTCCAGCATACAAAGATCCGTCAGCGCTATCAGAAGTGTTGCGGCTATTTTACCCGCAGTGGGACTCTGCGGCACCCTTATGGGTATGTTCAGGGCATTTACGGGAACTGATTTCAATGACCCCGACATGCAAAATGTGATGACGGAACTAATGATGGACTTTGGAACAGCTCTGTGGACCACTATCCTTGCAGTCATAATCAAGGTCTGGGCGGACATATGGTGCAGTTTTGGCCCACAAAGACAGGTATCAATAATGACGGATGAACTTGTTCAGCTAAAGTACTATGTATTTGATGTCCTCGAGCAGCAACCCGAGCAGACGCAGACTACGCCTCCTGCTGATACTGTAACTGTGACTCCACAACCCGAAGATACCGGCATTGTGCAAAAAGTGGAAGAGCAGAAAACGGTTGATAGTAAATCCAAAGACAGCAATGAAGATAAATGAGAGTGAGCTAAACCATGAGCTGGGACTTATGCATGAAGCGAGCGGACCATCCAGCTTTGAAGATTTCTGGATGTTTCTTTCGTTTGCTATGCTGCTCGTCGCATTTGTCCTCATGGGATACATAAGTTATTTGAATAAACTTGAGGTTGATTCTGTAAAAAAACAAACCAGCAATAAGGAGCAGTTGCAGGATCAGCAGAAACCGCCAGACGTAGAAACACCTGAAAACAGTATCAATATCTACCTGCGTCAGGATGAAAGTGGTATCATATATCTCACGATGGGTAAAGATATGGAAACAAAGATAGATTTCAGTCAATTAGCAACAGCTATAAACTCAGGACTTAAAGACGTTAAAGGTGATACGGTTTTCTTTAATGTCTATTCCCCCGGAGAATATTATTACGAGGACGTTATGAAGGTATGTTTTATCATTAACAGCCCTGATGTCTCTGGTCATAAAGAGATTAAGAAATCTCTCAATCTGGTGTATGAAGAAGAAGAGGTAGAGTAACATGAAAATCCTTATCATAATGATATTGTCCATATGTGCTATAGGCATAGGAATTGCCCTGCTTGTACCCAGGAAAGCAGCTCATTTCCTTGATAATAATCCGGTCAATCTAATTCTTAGTCGTAATCTGCAAAGTCAGCAATCAGAACCTATTGCATTTTCAGGCCGATTAAAAGAGACCAATATTTCCATTGACAATGCTGAAGTGCAAAAATGGATAAAAATAGATATCAGTAATGAGAGCAATGATATAAGGCTCTCTGTAGCTAATTCAATACCTGAAAATTTTGAATCGATAACATTTAATATCATCCTGACCGGAGGCGCAGAAAAACAGGTTACATTAAAAGTGTCAGAAGCCGAAGCTGTCCCTGAAATGGACACGGATCCTGTTGAACAGGATACTGCCCCACCAGATGAATCAATTAAGGGAGATATCGATCCAGAAATCAGTGACGAACAAGACTTTCCTGCTAAGGCCGAAGAGGAAACCGTACCGGATGCAGAGATTAGTGAGGAAGCACCGGATACAGAAAAGCTGGATGAAACGGAGCGGGTAGCGTCTGAAGATATACAAAAAGAAGTTGCAGACACAGAGTTTAGTGATAAGGCAGTAGAACCTGCGGCGGAGATTAATGAGGAAACTGCAGATACGGAAACGCTCAAAGAACCGGAACAGGAAGAACCGGTTACAGAAATCAGCGTTCAACCGGATACAGAGACCAGAACATGGCCACAACCTGAAGGCGATATTATCAACAGTAGTATCCCTGATCTAAAAAATCCGGCTTCTTTTAAATTGGTAAATGACAAAATAGTTTATGGACAAAGCCGTGGTGCAAAAGTTCCATTTCAAGTTTATAAGGGGAAAATCTCGCGTAGAAGCCCTGCATGTGTGTATGACTTTTCGGACAAGAATCCTGTAGCGGAAATGCACGCCATCTGGAGTCTGGGTGGACGATTTCTACGCACTACTGAAGACACACATCTGATATTAGGAGATGACAACTCTACATTAAGTCCGGAAATTAAGGATCAAGGCCAGAAGAGTGATAAGGCACTGGTACTGGAAGTAAATAATAATGGAAAAAATCTTCTCAACACTTTTTGTGAGGCTATGCGTGTACCTTCCGGAAGTCTTTCGATAGTATTACCTGAAGAAGTCTGGTCGGCACTATACCAGACTGTAGACAAAGTTGCGGTAGACAATCAATTAAAAGGCAATATATCTAATTCCGGTACAGAAATTACATGGAGACTTAAGAATCATGCTGACAGCTATGCAATAATTATACAGAAAGCCGACATGTCTAAGAAATAAATACCATCATGATTCCAGTGAAACCAGATAATGAAAAAGAAATGGTTAATCTTATACATAATCTCAGCCCTGTTCATATTAAGCACTCCTGCAGTATATTCCTATTTCTCGCCGAAGATCACTTCACAGCCTGCCATTGACCCACATGAAAGCGCGGTCTTCCTTATAGAAGGTCACCCATTTCCGTATCAGCCTGAAGTTAGATTTGATATTCCCGTCACGTGGCATTTAACTATTCCCCCTACAACCAGTGGTTCACGGCTTAAGGCTTCTATTAATCCTGAAACAGGTAAAATACTTTGGAACGACAAACGTAAGGGTACATGGCAGGTTACTGTAACAGCCTCTAATTGGGCAGGCAGGGACAGCCAGACATTTAAAGTCAAACGCATTATAAAACCATTCATTAAAATCAATCTCCCTTCCACCATCACCGCACAACAGCATTTTAAAGGAAGTTTAGAAGTTTCCGGATCACAGCCATTAGAAATCTCCTGCACTAATCCAGACATAGTTATAGAAGACTTTGCCATTAACTGGCCAGAACCCAAAGCCGGAAAATACTCAATTCAATTTAGTGCTTCTAATCCGGACGGCAAACATACCCGAAACTGGGACGTTACCGTAAAAGGGAAACCTGTAAAGATAACGTCTGAACCACAGAAAACAACAACGACCGGAATGGACTATAAATATCAAGTCAAAGCCATAGGTACACCGGAATTTCAATGGCAACTGGAAGATGCCCCTGGGGGTATGTCCATAGGTGGGAAGGGTATTGTTTTGTGGCCTGCCGATTTTGCCCTGGAAGGAAATTACAATGTGAGTATAAAGGTTTCAAACATAATAGACGGAAAGACCTGCACAGATACCCAAACCTTTACCCTACAATGCAAAAAGAAGGAACAAAGTAAAAAGTTGACCAATGTCAATGTCAAAAGGGTTTTTAAAGAAGATAAGATTATAAAGAAGCAGAAAGAAGTCTTACAAGATCAGGAAAAATTACTTGAAAAATTACCGAAGAAATTTAAGCAGGAACAGAACAAAGCCATCGACAAACAAAAGGAGGCACTCAAGAAGGCTGAAGAAGCCAGGAAAAGTGCCTTGCAGTTGAAGAAACAAAAGGCTGAAAAGGAAAGGCTGGAAGCTGAAAGAAAAGAAAAAGAAAGACAACGCATCGAAGCTGAGAAATTAAAAGAAATCCTTCGTCAACAGGAAGAGGCGGAACGGCAAAGAGCACTCGATGCACAGAAGGAGGCTGAGCAAAGAGAGAAAGAACGACAGGAAGCATTGCGTAAAGAACAGGAGATGAGGAAAAAGCAGGAAGAAGCGCGTGAGAAATACCTGGAGGCTCAAAGAAAGGCTGAAGAAGAGGCAAGAAAAAAAGAGGAAGCTATACAAAGACAGAAGGAGATTCAAAGAAAGGCCAGGGAGGCAGAAGAAAGAGCAAAACGTGAGGAGGCCGCACGCCTAGAAGCACTGCGCAAAAAACAGGAAGCTTTAAAAAAACAACAGGAAGCACTCAGAAAAAGGAAGGAGGCTCAAGAAAAGGCAGAAAGGCTTAAACGGCAGGAGACCGAACTGCGTAAAAAGAAAGAAGAGGCTAGACGTAGACAGGAGGAATCCAAACGGAAATATCTAGAAGAACAACAAAGATTAAGAGAAGCATCAGAAAAGGCCCGGCTTGAACAGGAAAAAGTTGCCAGGAGGCTAAGGAAACAGAAAGAGCTGAAGAAACAGGCAGAGGAAGCTGAAAGAATTGCCAAACAGCAGCGGGAAATAGAAGAAAGGCTGAGAATACAGAACAAGATAAAAAAGGTCTCTGTCCCTTCAAAAAGAAATATGTCACGAGAGCAGGTTGAAAAGGGTAAAAAGATTGATCTTAGATATGACTTTGTTATGAAGGGCTGGAGTTTTGCTGATTTCAACAGGCTTGCCAAAAACCGTGAATTCAAGATACTATTTATGCCCAGGTTCAAGTCTATCCAATCAGAGAATTACGAAGTAACTGGTTTGGACAGTAATGGAAACCCTGTTGTAAAAATGAAAAGCTGGGACAGTGATTACTATTCGAGTAAGGGATGCATAGTGGCAGAAGTACCCACTGAAGGGAGAGACCACTGGAAAAATTACGACATACATCTACGTAGAATACATAAGCTCGGTTCCTACACCATGACACTGTTCTTCCCATACCATTTCTTTACATATCTGGAAGATGCTGCCATATCTTACTATGAAGCAAGAAAATTAAACCCTGAAATTCCATTCAAGAAGGGAGCGGGAAAGATAAAATTTACCATCACCAAAGACTACAAGTTTGAAATCATTTCGATGGGCAACACAAGATAGAGGCACTTGCAACATGTATTACCAGTGAAGATAAGGCCCGAAAGGCCTCAGGAATGGTGTTGAAATTCTAATTGCTCGGGCATGAGGACATTAGGATGACTCAGCGTTATGCTCACCATTGCACTGAAAGCCTGAGGAGTGGAGTGGAAATTTTAGAGTCTGACTGCATATTGACTGCGGTATTTTCACCATGACTACTTGCCTTCCTAGCAAGGGGTTTATTAATTGTTGAAAAATTGCTGGATGAATATTTGCGAGGAACAGCAGGTCATGGCAAGTATATAAAGATCAATAAATGATGTCCTCAACCTGTTAATTAACACTTGGAACTTTCTAAATTCTTTTAGCCTCTACTTCGTAACCCCTATAGGAAATTCACGGCCGTGAAGGTTTACCTGGGGGACCTGTTCATATCCCCATTTTTTATAAGTTA
>NYYU01000057.1 GCA_002685955.1 Parcubacteria group bacterium
ACACCGCAAATTGCTGTATTTTGCGGAAACGGCGATAAACTATAATAGAGGTTCAAAAAGTCAATAAATAAGTTAAGTATTTATTTATATGGAATTTAATGCATTTAAAATGGATGGATTAGGTAATGATTTTGTAATCATTGATCAAAGGAAAGAAAATATAAGTTTATCTAATGATCAAATTATCAAAATTTGTGATCGTAAATTTATAGGATGTGATCAATTAATATTTATTAAGAAAGATAGTAATTTAGATGCAGAATTAGAATTTTACAATTCAGACGGAAGTAAATCAGATGCATGTGGAAATGGCACAAGATGTGTTGCTCATTTACTTTCAAAAGAAAATAATAAAAAAGAAATAAACTTAAAGGTAGCTTCAAAAATTCTTAAATCTAAAATTTTTGAAAATAATTTAGTAGAAACATCAATTGGTTCACCTAAAATGAATTGGAATGAAATACCGCTAAGCAAAAATTCTGATACTAAAAATTTAAAAATAAAATTAATTGATAATGAAAATAAAGAATTTATTGGTGGAATAGCAGTAAATGTTGGAAATCCACATGTAATTTTTTTTATAGAAAATATAGATAAATTTAATCTAGAAAAAATTGGTCCAGAAATTGAAAATCATGAACTGTTTCCTGAAAAATGTAATGTTACTTTAGCAAAAAAAATTAGTCCCAATTTAATAAAAGTTAAAGTTTGGGAAAGAGGTGCTGGACTAACTAAAGCTTGTGGAACAGCTGCATGCGCAACGGCAGTTGCTGCAAATTTAGAAAATCTTGCTAATTCAAAAACTGAAATTGAATTTAGCATGGGTAAATTATTAATTAATATCGATGAAAAAAATAATATAAGTATGATGGGCCCAGTCTCAATAATTGAAGAAATTAAAATTAATATTTAATGGGTATTTTTGAAAAATTTAAATTAGGATTTAAAAAAAGTGCAAACAATTTTGCATCTGGATTAAGAGAAATAATTATTAAAAAAGAAATAGATGATAGCACTTTAGATAAAATAGAAGAATTTTTAATAAGTTCCGATGTGGGCATTGATGCGGCCTCAGATATAAAAGATATAATTGCCCAAAAAAAAATTGACCCTAAAAAAGATCCAATTTCTGAAGTAAATAAAATCTTAAAAGAATACATAATTGAACTAATGCAACCTTTAGAAAAACAAAAATTTTTTGAAAAAAAAGAAAATTTAAATGTTGTTTTAGTATCTGGAGTGAATGGAGTAGGGAAAACAACAACAATTGGTAAAATAGGCAAAATATTTAGAGAAAATAATAACGAAGTTTTATTTTCTGCTTGCGATACATTTAGAGCTGCAGCGATTGATCAATTGGAAAAATGGTCTGAAAAAGTTAATGCTACCATAATCAAATCTAATCCAGGTTCAGACCCTGCTTCGGTTGCATACAAGGCATTAGAACACGCAAAAAATAATAATATTAATCAAGTTCTAATTGATACAGCTGGAAGATTGCAAAATAAGAAAAATCTTATGGATGAATTTAAAAAAATAGCAAATGTAATTAAAAAAAGTGATGAAACAGCACCACATGAAGTAATTTTAGTTTTAGATGCAACATCGGGACAAAATATTATTAATCAGCTAGAAGAATTTAATAAAATTATACCTTTAACAGGTTTAATCATGACAAAGTTAGATGGAACAGCAAAAGGCGGTATTTTAATTGCTATTTCTAAAAAATATAAAGTACCAATTGTAGCTTTGGGATTGGGCGAAAAAGAAGATGATTTGCAAATATTTAATGCAGAACAATTCGCAAATGCATTTACTCAATCGAATTAATTAAATTTTTTGAAATTAGAGGCTTATAAATTTTACATTCAAAGTTATTTTTAAGAGACTTATAACCACAATTTTGTGCATATGTTGAAATTATAAAATTCAATTTTCCACGATTTTTTTGAATTCCAAGTTCTTTTTTATTTATATCGTAAATTAAATTTTGATAATAATCTTTAAACGCACTTACAAGAATTAAAGTATTGTTGTCATTTAAAAGATAATATGCAAAATCTTCGGGGAAAACTGGATACTTGTAGCTTCTATAAAAATTTTTAGCCTTTTTAGGAAACCAATCATAAGAAATTATTGGATATTCTTTTCCTGAAAAATGATCATAAAAATACAAGTCTTGAGGATAATCAACGATATAATTTGAATGTTGGCCTCTTGCTAAAATAGCTTTTTCTCTGGTTTTAAAATATAAAGTAAATTTCTTATTATAAGATTGCATTTTGCCAATAAAAAAAATTTCGTCGATTTCCTTGGAAATACTTGCAGAAAAATAAAATACAAAAATTAATAAAAGTGATAAAATCTTCATTTAATATTTATTTATTAAAAATTTGTAAAAAATTTGACCTAATTGTGAATAAAATAAGATTTAAAATTTATGAAAAAAATCTTTAATTTTGCTTTATATGATTTTGCAAATTCTGCTTTTACAACTATCATAATTACATTTATTTTTTCTACATATTTTGCTAAACAAATAGCGCCCAATCCAGTTTTAGGACAATCTTATTGGGGATGGACTATTGGAATTACAGGATTGGTGGTGGCCTTAATCGGACCTTTGCTTGGAACCATTGCTGATAAGAAAAATTATACTGAATTCTTTATTAAAATTTTTACAATAATATGTATTTCATTAACTTGCCTGCTATGGTTTTCGAAACCTTCGGAAAAATATCTAATTTACACTTTGTTTATTGTAGGACTTGCTAACATTTTTTATGAGTTAAGTTTAATTTTTTATAATTCGACATTAAAAAAAATATCAGAAAGCGATAATTTGGGTAAATCTTCAGGCTTTTCTTTTGCATTAGGTTACATAGGTGGAATAATAGTACTTATTATCTGTATAACAATTTTTATAGATAATGACAGTTTACCATTTGGACTTTCAAAAGAAAATTCAGAAAATGTGAGAGCCACATCTATTTTGGTTGCTTTTTGGTATTTAATTTTTTCAATGCCTTTTTTATTTAATTTAAAAAAAACAAATAAAAATGAAATTGAAGAAAAAATAAATTATATAAAAAATTTCAAAGAACTAATTTGGGATAAAGGACTCAACAATATTGGAAAGTTTTTGTTAGCTAGGATGCTTTATGCCGATGGATTAAATGCAATAATTATAATGGGTGGTATATTTGCTGTAGGTGTATTTAGTCTGGAAATTAAAGATTTGTTAGTTTTGTCAGTTTTGATGAATATAACAGCTTTTATTGGAGCAATAGTTGGTGGATATGCAAATGACAGATTTTCTTCAAAATCTGTAATTATCTTTTCTTTAATTGGTTTAATCTTATCTTCATCAATTATATTGTTTTTAAAATCAAAGGTAATTTTTCTATTTTTTGCATCAATAAATGGTTTTTTTATTGGTCCTGTACAATCTGCAAGTAGAGTATTTATGACAAAATCAATAGATGAAAATAATCAAGCATCAGGTTTTGGTCTATTTGCTTTGTCTGGAAAATTGACATCTTTTATTGGACCATTACTTGTCAGTACAATTACTTATATTTCTAATAGTCAAAAAATTGGTTTTTCTTCTGCTATAGCTCTTCTATTGATAGGTTTGCTAGTTTTACTAAAAGTTAAAAAAAACTAATTTAAAGTACGAATAAATAAATCTATTTCATTTATTAAATTTTCATCATAATTCATCATATGATCGTCCATTTCTGTAAAATAGTTAAATTTAGGATTATTTGCCATATCAAAGATTTTTTCTCCCATATAGAATGGTACAATCTTATCTTTCTTGCCATGCATAACCAAAAGTGGAGATTTTAAATTTTTAATTTTTTTTTCACTTTCATATTTATCTTTAAGAAGAAGTTTTACCGGAAAAATAGGATAATATTTTTTTCCTAAGTCTATCATCGAAGTGAAAGGTGATTCTAAAATTACCCCAGCAAAATTTTTATTCTGCGCAATTTCAGTGGCAACTCCAGTACCAAGAGACTCACCATAAATTATTATATTTTCTTCTGTAACACCTTGATTTATTAACCATTTAACTGCACTTCTTGCATCTTGATAAAGCCCTTGTTCTGTGGGTTTTCCTTTATTGCCGCTAAATCCTCTCCATGCAAGTAATATAAAATTAATATTCATATCTTTAAAGTGATTAATCTTATGTATTCTATTTTCTAGTGATCCAGCATTACCATGAAAATAAAGAATAGTTTTATATTTTTTAATATCTTTTTTGTGATACCAGGCTAATAAATCAATATTATCATCTGTTGTAATTTTAACTTTTTCAATATTTACAGTTAATTTGTCTCCATAATAATTATTTTCTACTGGATGATATAAAAGACCTCTTTGAAAAATATACAATCCAAATGTAACCAGCAAATAAACTAGAACAACTAAACTAACTAAAAACAAATTATACATTTTTTTTTTATTCATTTTTATTTTTCATCATAAAATAATAGTAACTTAAAATACAAATTATTAAATAAACAGTAAAAGAAATTTTAAAACTTTGAATTTCCTCTTTTCCTAAAAATTGGCACAAATCTATAACTAAACCAATTCCCCACTGCATAATAAAAGTACCTAAAAAAATAAGCAAATTAAATGATGTTAAGGATTTTCCAGCTAAGCTAGGTGGAAAAGATAGAGCTACAGCGGGCTGAGTAAGAGTTAATACAATTGAAGTGAGCATATAAATTGAAAAATGAATTGCTCCTGCATTTTCGCCTGAAATAATAATTACGAGTAAAGATATATAACTAATTGGCAATCCATACTTCATTAGTTTCATTGTTTCTAATCCATATTTGCTAATTTTAGGTAGAAAATAGCCCCATACAAAAAATGCTACTAACATTGTTGAATTTATCCAAAAAAGGCCAGTGGCACTTTCTAATGGTTCATATCCAGCAACTCGTACCATCCATGGGCCAGCCCATAAAGTTTGAACCGCAATAATTCCTCCATAATTAAATAAGCCAAGGGGAATGGTGCTTCTAAAAAATTTATTTTTCCAAACATCTGATAATGATCCTGGATTTTTTTCTTTTTCTTCATTGCTTTTCCACGTAGGTATAAAAATTAGTGTTAGTATAATAACTAAAAATATTAATATTGTTATTCCTCCAAAAATCCATCTCCAACCAATCATTGGTAATAAAATTTGGACAGGCAATGTTGAAAAAACAAAACCCATAGATAATACCATCAACATCCAAGCATTAGCTCTTTGTTGATAATTATCAGCAAACCAAATTCTATAACCTGTTAAAGGTCCCATTAAACAAGCGCTAACACCTACGCCAATAAAAAATCTTGAAATTAATAAACCTGTAAAACTTTCAGCTAAAGCAAATGAACCAGTTCCTATGATTGCGATCAATAAAAATGAAGAAACTATTTTCTTTGGTCCATAATTATCTAATAAATATCCTAAAGGAATTTGCATTGAGGCAAATCCTAAAAAATATCCTCCAGCTAACAACCCAAGATCTCCCGCTGTTAAATTAAATTCCGATGAAAGTAATGGTGATAAAGTTGCTGTAATTGCCCTCAAAAGACACGATAAAAAATAACCACATGCAAAAACAAAAAAGACCAAAATGGCCTTTTTGGTCGATAACATTTTTTTGTCCATTTAATTACTTTAAAAATTTAAAGATATATCGCGATGTATTGAATTACATTTAGCAACAAATTTTGCTTGATCTTTAGTCAAACGAGATTGAAGTCTCAGACCTATATTGTTCTTTATAACTAAATTATATTTCTCAAGTTCTAGCATTAAATTTTCTTCTGCGTCTTTTCTCCATTTCACTTCATTATCAAACAATATAAGCGCTTCTGAACTTGCATCTGAAATCTTGTTAAAATCTTTTTCTTCACTGTCAAGCAAGGAATATAAGTCATCTAATTTGTTGGCAAATTCTTCCGTTCCTGAAATTTCCCCAAGTTTTTCAAATAAACCATCTATAATTGAAATTGAACTTTCATAGTCTTCATTAACAATATTTTTCTTTAAATTGTTAATATCTGAAGAAAGTTCGTTTAATTTTTCATGATCTTTTATAAAAATAGCAATTTGATCTAAGTTATCATATGCTTGATCAACATTTTTTCTATATCTTTTTGTTTGAGTATTTTTAGCTTTCTGAATAATTTTAAATTCTTTATTTCTAGATAGCCAATTTTCTGGAATTTGCTTAGTTACTTCGTCAATTTCTAATTTATAATTTTCAATCTTTAACTGAATTTTATTTTTTTCAGCTAGATCATCTTTATCCAAATTTCTAACTTCAGACTCTAATTTTTTTATTCTACCATTTATTTTTCTTATTTTTTTTTCTTTTTTTCTCACGCTAAAATGAAGTTCTCTGTAATTTTTAGCAAATAAATTGTAATCTTTTTTAGTTTTTTGAAGTTTTTTAACTAAAGCAAAATTTCCTAATGCATTTTCAAAATGTTCCTCAAAAATGTCTAATTTATCATTAGGAAGATTAGAAGGAACCAATTGTTGAAAACCTGTAATAGCAGCCATGATTTTTTGTTCTTCATTATTATAAATAGCAAACTTATATTCTTGTAAACAATGTTGAAGCTTAGGATTCATCGGAGGTGGAGCTACATGAGATGTTAAGTATGTTCTTGCTGGCAAGTAATTTACCAAAGTTGGATAAAAACCTACAATTCCTAGTCCTATAAGCTGTAATGCTATGAAGGG
>NYYU01000058.1 GCA_002685955.1 Parcubacteria group bacterium
AGGTTTAAATTATGATAATTTTAAATCACTACTTTCAAATAGTTGTGTTTACTCTCTTACCAAATTAGAACATCACCCCTCATTAATCTTTGATAGTTATGGTGAAGAGAAAATATTTAAAAAATTAATTCAAAAAAAAGAAGATAATATTTTAAATCCTCATAAAGATATTAAAATTAAAAATAATAATTTTAGTTCTATCTATATTCCCAATATGAAAGTGGCTTCTAAAATTATTTATAATTTAAAAGAGAAAGATAAGGATAAAAAAATTACTATTTTCGAAATTGGGGGTGGTTTAGGCGTTTTAGCACAAATCTTGCTTTCAAATCTAAATTGTAGAATTATTTTATGTGATTTGCCGCAACAGCTATCAATTCAGAAATTTTATTTAACTAATGTATTTAAAAATAAAAAACATAATTTTGTAGCAAAAGATCGAGATAAATTTAATAAAAATTGTGATATCAATTATATTAATAGCAGTCTAATTCATAAACAAAAATTTAACTTTGATGCTGCAGTTAATATAAATTCATTCCAAGAGATGCAATTAAATGTTGTAAATAATTACATAAAATTTATTGAAGGAAATTTAAATGAAGGAGGTTTATTTCTGCACCAAAATTCAATTGGACACGCAACTGGTTCAGCGCTTTATCCTACTGACTATTATTTGCCAAATAAATTTATAATTCAAAACATTGAGTATGATTTTCAAAGCTGTAGAGGACACAATTTTCCATTTTTTACGTTAACATCTCAAAAAAATACTGAACATTTAGCACAAAGTTCTCTTATTGAAAAAAGAAAAAAGATTTTAAAACAATTCTATAAATCCCATAACAATAAAATGTTTTTATCGAATATAGATAATGCAAAAAAAACAATTATTAAAAAACTAAATGCAAATAAGAAGAACAATGTTTTAAAAAACAAATTTTTAAATAAAGAAAACAATATTTCTGATACTAAAATTAACAAGGTATTTATGTCTATTAATGAAAGTATTTTAAATGACCTAAAAAAACTAGATCATTCGTTTAACTCTACAAAAAAACTTGCTATTCCAATTTTAAATAAAAAAGGAATTTTTAAAGACCCTTATTGGGGAATGAGATTATCCGGATTATTTTATGGCATCAATGATTTGGACAAACTAAAACTTGTATTAAAATTAATAAAAAATAATTCGTTTAGTATTTTATTTAGGAAGCTTATTTTTTACAGTAAAATTAAACATGATGAAGGTAATGATAAAATATATGATCTGCTTATAAAAAAAAATAATAGAGATTTTTTATCAAACTTAAAGATATTATTCTGCGCAAAACTCTTGGAGAAAGATTCTGAATACAGCAATAAAAAAAATAAAATTATATCAAAAATAATTAATAGTGACCAAGCTATAGTTTTGTCAAAAACTATTCTTAAAAATGATTTCAACGAATATTTCGATATTATTAAAAATAATAAACATTTAAAAAAATATATTACAGATGATGTTTTAACGGAAATCTTAATAAATTCTGGTGACGATTTGCTTTTGAAAAGTAAAATTTTTTATTTACTCAAAAATATTAATTTTAAATTTAAAAAAGACATCAACAGTTTAATATTGTTATTTAAAATAGGTCAAATTGATGAGGATGAATTCATGAATTATATTACAAAAAATATTATAAAAAGTTATTATTTAATTGGAAAAGTTTTGTTAAAAACTTATACTAAACTAAGCAAAAATAATTTGCTTTTTTTAATGAAAAGATCTTCAAATTTAAGAAAAAACAATAATCAAAATGATGAATTTTTAGGAAATGTTTTGCTCTACTCTAATAATTATAGTGAGTCCATGAAAAAATTTGAAAAAATTAAAGTAATTGACAAAAATATTTTTTCCTATCGTTTAAAACATCAAATGTGCAAATCAATTATCAAAAATTCATCTTTTGAATTTTATTTAAAAAAACAAAGATTACCTTTTATTATGTTTGAAGACCAATCTATATTTTTTCCTTTTTTAGAAGGTGAAAATAATTCAAGATTATTGTAATTAAAATTTCAATAATGACTTTTTTGAAAAATATTTTTTTTATAAACTTTTTATTTCTATTTTTTTCATCATTTGTTTATAGTGCTCAAGATAGAGTTGATCTTGATTTAAGATTTGAGCCAAAAAATAAAAATTATTTTTATTTATTAAAGGAGAATTTTAATAATAAAAAACAAATTCAATTAGGTAAAAATATCTATAATGTTATAAAATCTGAAAATGAAATATTTATCGATGAGTATTATGATACAAAATTACACTCTTTGTATAAAAAAAAAGCATCTTTAAGATACAGAATAAGATCTAAAAGTAATACCGGCCCGAAAAATCTTATACAATTTAAAACACAAAAAAAAAATGACAAACTTACAGGCATGAATGAATTCAAAATCGAATTGAATCCAGATGAAGTGCTTGTTTCTTATGTTGATCTTAAAAACTATATTAATAGGCGTCAAAACCAAAATTCAACACTTTATAAACAACTTAGAAGCCATGTTAATATTTCTAAACTTGAACAAATTTTTTTGGTTACACAAAATCGAGATAGATTCTATCTTAAAGACGATAATGAAGATACAATTTTTACCATCAGTTTTGACGAAGTTGTTTATTCAAAAGAACTTTTAAAAACAATATATTTAGTTGTTGAATTTGAAATTAACGAAAAAATTATGGCAAATTCAGAAAAAATAAATTCAGATACTTTAGTAAAAAGTTTAAATGAATTTGCGCTTAGTTTAAGTGAAAAAAATGTTTTACTAAACCGAACCTATGATAACAAATATACCGTTGGTATTAAAAAATTGGGTTTAAAGCCTAAAACCGAAGATATTATTGAAACTATTATAGTATTTTTTGCTTTATTCTGTATTCTAATTTTATTTTGTGTTCCAATTTTTTATCGTAAAAAACAAAATTTATAAATAAGTAAGAAAATATTAATTATAGGAATTTAAAATAATATGTTTGACAATCCGGCTCAATGGGGTCCATTAACCAATTTACAGGATTACTTTACAATATACCAACTGAAAGTGTATTTGGATTTTTAATTAATGCTATTGTAGCTATACTTTTATCGGGTGTTTTAGCACGATTATATTTAATATATGGAAAAACTTATTCCGACAGACATCTGTTGGCGCGTACTTTTGTAATTCTATCCTTAACAACTATGCTTGTAATTACAGTTGTAAAATCTTCTCTTGCTTTATCTTTGGGATTAATTGGCGCTTTATCAATTGTAAGATTCCGAACTCCCATAAAAGAACCCGAAGATCTTGTTTATTTATTTTATTCGCTGGCAATTGGCATAGGAGTAGGTGCGGGAAGAAAAGATTTTACAATTATCATGTCCATAATTGTTTTTAGTTTTATTATAATTCGTGCAAAATACAGAGATAAAGATGATAGCCTTCCCAATCTAACTCTAATTTTGGAAACTGGATCTATTCCTCATAACGAAAGAAAAATTCAATTGGATCGAATAATTTCATCATTAGCGCCATTATGTACACTCATTAATATTTCTCGTGTAGAGATGTTAGATGACAAACTTGAGGCTGCTCTAAATATCGAATTAAATAATATTTCTTCACTGAATCAAATTATTGATGAATTAACTAAAATCGATAAGGGAATTAATTTTAGAATTCTTGATAATGCAAGTGGAAAATTATTATAATTTCTTTACATGTTGATTAAGAAAGACAAAAGGTCACTATATTCTATTCCTGTCTTTAGTTTTTTTAATAAAAGATTTGTTTCAATAATTCTTAAATTTTTTGGAATTATTCATATTATTGTACTAGTTTTCTTTGTTTATATGGCGGTCGCTTTAGATAAAGGGGAAATAAAGACGTTGATACATTCTGTTGCCCAACAAACATATTGGTTTGGTAAAATGCTGACTAATTTGCCTATTAAGTGGTCTAATAATATTTCAAGCAATCATTCTGTTCTCAATATATCAATTGCTCCAAAAGACTATCAGTTATTAATGACACTGAAAGATGCTGCCGTAAAAAAGGAAGTTTACTTACTTAGAGAATATAAAAGAAGGTTTCCAGTAGTTGTAACTTACAATGATGATAAATTCGATGCTAGAATTAGACTCAAAGGTGATTCTGTTAATCAACATCAAAACGATTCTAAATTTTCAGTACGCATAACACTTAACAATGACACTTTCTTAGGTATGAAGGCATTTAGTTTACAACATCCAAAAAGGCGATCGTATATGTCCTCATTTTTGTTACATAAATTTACCGAAAAAGAGAATCTTTTAACTAAAAGATTTAATTTGGTACCGGTAGCAATTAATGGAAAATATATGGGAATTTATAATTATGAAGAAGTTGTTGATCATAATATGACTGAATCTTTAACGGGTGTTAATAATATCGTAGTTGTGTGGCATGATGACGAACAGTTTGCTGATTTTAGTAAAACAAAAACGGGAGAACAGGAGGTACATTCAAAAATTGTCTCTGATTATTATCATCATTCAAGACTTGTAACACAGTCCTTCAATGAGGTTATGAGAGATACAATATTAAAAAAAGATTTTGAACGAGCGTCAAAACTTTTAAATGGTTTTCGAAATGGAAATTTTACCGCATCAGAGATTTTTGATATTGATAAATTGGCATTGTGGTTAGCAATGACTGATCTATTTGGTTCTTACCATGGAGCGTTTTTCAATAATGTAAAATTAGTCTATGATAGAGATTTAGATCGTTTTTATCCTCTTGTTTGGGACGCATTCAGTGAGAATGCATGGGCTTCATTAGGTTTCCATAAATATAATATGTTTAAGTTAAATTGGATATATAGACCAATTGCCGAATCTAATGTGTCCTTAGAAAGAATAACAAAGCAAATGGTTAGTGATCAAAAAGTCATGGAAAGATATTTGGCAAAATTAGATGAAATAACTCAACCAGGATATATTGATAATGTAGTAGAAAGCACCAAATCAGAGATTGATGACTATATGAGTAAATTACGTCTAGATTATCCTGAATTTAAAATGGAAGATGAAATAAACAGAATAAAGGACAATGCTTATTACCTGAGGCATACCTACCTATATCCAGATTTTCCATTTAATGCATATTTATCAGGAGATGATAATCTAGATAGTTTAATTTTAGTAAATAGAAAACCTGTTCCAATTAAAATAATTTCACTCTTAAACACTACAACCGACAATCAGTTTGTGGCAAAAGGTACAGATGCAGGTTTTATACTTAGAAATAATATTCCTGGATTACCCGGCACACCAACAAAAGTTTTTTTTGAGTGTCCTACGAAAGGTTGTTTTGATACAGAAAATATAGAAGATATGCGAATTGTCGCAAAAGTTTTAGGAACCAATAAAAATACATCAGTAAAAATAAATAATTGGGTCGCTTATTAGTAGTAATAATTGTCTTTATTGGAGAATTATAAAATTAATAATGAAAACAAGCAGTCTAAATGAATATAGAAGTGAAATAAAATATTTGCTTTATGGTGTAAGCAAAAAGACACTATTTATTCAGTACAAGATGTCTAGTTTGTTGCTTGCAAAAACATTTCCAGACAGATGGGTTAATAATATTTACTTTGATAATATTAATTTAGATTCATTTAATCAGAGTATAGAAGGAATATCAAAAAGGACAAAAATAAGACTTAGATGGTATGGAGATTTTCACAATTTAGAAAACCCTTCATTAGAAATTAAATACAAAAGTGGACATAAAAATATGAAAAAATCAGTACTGATTAAAGATAAATTAATTTATGACAAAAATTCTTCAGAATTGTTTAGTAGTTTAATTGGCTCAAAAAGCCTAAATGAAAACTTTAAGTATTTATTAAAAGAACTAAGACCCGTTGTGGCTAATCGTTACTTTCGCTCATATCATTCTTCAGCAAACAATAAATATAGAGTTACGACTGATACCTTTCTTAGTTTTGTAAACTTGATAACAAGCTCTTTGAATTCTCTGCATTGGAAAAAAACAAAAAATGTAAGCATTATAGAACTTAAATTTAAGAAATCAGATAATCATATATTAAATTTTATGACAGAAATCCGTTCACGTTATAGAATGAGCCAAATTTCAAAATATACCTATGGTTTACAACTATAGTTAAATTATATTTGAACTTTTATTAGAAATAAATTTATGAACATTTTAGGAATACACGGCGGAGTTACCACCGGCCAGCATGATGCTGCTGCAGCTTTAATTGTAGATGGATCTCTTGTTTGTTCAATTGAAGAAGAAAGACTTATTCGTGTCAAAACCCCATATGCAACCCTTCCAATACGAAGCATTCGAACATGTTTAAAAGAGGGTAATCTAACAATTAATGATATTGATTTAATAATAACACCAGGAGAAACATACAAAGATATAATTCCCAGAACCAAAGAATGGATTATTCACCACTTTGGTTACTCACCAAAAATAGAATCGATGCATCATCAGACTGCACACATAGCATCATCTTTTTTCCAATCGAATTTTGATGACGCTATGTGTTTAACCTATGATGGTGTGGGAGACGGCGCGAGTGGAGCTATTGCAAAGGCAAGCAAGAAAAAAGGAATAGAAATTATTGAAACTTTTCCAATAACACGTTCTTTAGGCCTGTTTTATTCGACAATGACATCTTTTTTAGGGTTTAAACCGAATGAAGATGAATACAAGGTGATGGGTTTAGCGCCCTATGGCAAACCTAATATAGATTTATCATTTTTTTGTAAGGCCAGTGCTGAAGGTAACACGGTTGATCCATCTTACTGGAATCAACGAAAACCAAAAGTAACAGTGTACGAACCTATTTACTCTAGTAAAATGGTGGAAAAAATTGGCAAGCCAAGGCTTGGTAATACTGGGTTAAACGATCATTATAAGAATGTGGCTGCCTCAACACAACATATTTTGGAGCAATGTGTAGTTTCAAATGTGAAGCGTTTATATAGTTTAACAAAAAACCAAAATTTATGCTTAGCTGGCGGTGTAGCATTAAATTGTTCAGCTAATGGCGTAATCTCTAAGCTACCTTTTATAAAACATTTATTTATACAACCAGCATCATCCGACAGAGGTTTAGCTTTGGGATGTGCTCTGTTTGGAGCTTTTAAAGAAAATGAAAAAATAAAGCCAATTAATCATGTTTTTTATGGTCCCAAAATTGATAATAAAGAGATAGAAAGATCAATTAAGCTCACAGGC